>PEZS01000001.1:87551-302482 GCA_002778785.1 Bdellovibrionales bacterium CG10_big_fil_rev_8_21_14_0_10_45_34
CGCCGGTGTGACTCCATCGCCGGTGTGACTCCATCGCCGGTGTGACTCCATCGCCGGTGTGACTCCATCGCCGGTGCCAGATTGGTCTAGAAAATGCGACCCAATCGTTAAAATCGCTTGGTTACTACTGCTCAGTTGTTAGGCTTAAAACCCAATGCCAATGAGATTCTATTCCTATTTACTTTTTGTACTGATTTTCTTTTTACTCAAGGGAGTCCCTGTGCTCGCGGTAGATGTATCGCCTTCTTGCGATCACACTCCCACCACTTTTAGCTGCGTGAAGTACAAGAAGAATTACGACGGCGATACCGTAACCTTTGATATACCGAATGTTCACCCTTTGATTGGTAAAAGTGTATCGGTTCGTGTAGCCGGAATTGATGCTCCAGAGAAAAAAGGAAAGAAACCGTGTGAGATGGAAAAGGCTAGAGACGCCCAGCGTTTGGTAGAAAATCTACTAAAAAACGCCAGACATATTGAGCTTAAAAACGTCAAGCGAGACAAATATTTTCGGATTCTGGCAGAGGTTTTGTTTGACGGAAAGTCCCTCGGTGACACATTGATTAAAAACAAGTTGGCTTACGAGTATGACGGCGGCAGAAAACCATCATCAGTCGATTGGTGCCGTACACAAAATTAATCCAGCTTGCGCGCACATCCAAGTCAATGGTGAAAGCTACGTCGAAAACTACCCCGCCGCCGGGGTAGAGACCTTAAAACTTCAAAACTGAATTGACCCGACATTGAAGTGGCACACCATTGGTTGGTTTTTCACGAAGTTGACTTTGGGTTTTCCATCTTCCGTCTTAAGAATCTCTAGATACCCGCTAATTGAGATTGTCCCCTCGTTCGATGTCACAGGAGTGCGAGATTTTAGGTAAAAGTAAAGCATCAAGCTTTTAGATCTATCGACAATGATTTCAATATTCGCTGGCCTTCCACTCTCGGTGACCACTTCGATTGGCTGCACATCGGCATACTCGTTCAATAACTCTTCTGTCTTAGTCAACACTGATCCTGATTCTGATTTCTTAAAAGTCTTCTTTTCGACAATAATTTTACCCTTTTCGACCATGCTGGCTGGCGCTGTCACTCTCAGATAGAGACTAGTAAACGTAGTCTCATCAAAAGTAGCTTCTTGAAGCGCGCATCCATAAGTGTCTTTAGTGTTGCCATAGGCGCTCCCACCAACCATCAATGACAAAAGTAGTGCTAGAAATTTCAAATTACCTCCCAGGTTAAGTTTATCACCGGCCCATGCTAAATTGACGATGCATCTCGGGACGGTAGTGAGTTCAATACTCGCGTGCGGATTCTACCAGAATTAGCGCCTGTGCGTAAGGGGAATGACTAGATGAAAAAAAATTCACAAAAAAATGGTAGTGAGGGAGGGACTTGAACCCCCGACCCACGGATTATGATTCCGTTGCTCTAACCAGCTGAGCTACCCCACCATGTAGACTGAATACGTGAGCTCGAAAAATTAACCTAAGCCGTCGATTTTGTAAAGCAAAGCTTAATCCAGGCAATGGGTAGTCAGAGACGCCGAAAGAGCTAGGCTGCGTTAGCGTTAGCATGAGTCGACAGCATTTTCATGGCTTCAGCGACCTTCTGAGCCACTGCCTCTACGTCTTCCAGTTTAGATCTATTGGCCTTTAGGGCGTAGGTGATTCCTAGGAGCATACCAATCAAGTTTTCACCATCCAGAATCGGTACGATACTCATATGATCTGGCATTTTTCCTTCGTTCCAATGGTCGAAAAACTGATGGGTGATCTTATTTTCGACTAAATAGCCATGATACGGAGTTTGAGTTTCAAAGACGATCCTAAATGGGCTCGGTTCCTTGACGCTGACGAGCTTTTGAGCTGCTTTCGCGGGTTTCCATCTTTCGTCCCATGCCCAAATTTGAAGTTGGCCATTGATGAGTTTTAAGAACATCGTGCGCGACAAAAACTCTCGCATGTTTGCTAGGGCATAGTAAGCTAGCTTTGCCTCCTCAGTGACGGTTTCAACGCCAGGTGGATCAAAGCTCTCATCAATTTTAATCTCTCCTAACGCACTACTTTCGATAACCTGAGATGGTGGTCTTGCAATAGCAGGGTTTAATGTTGCAACAACAGGCGCGTTTATCACAAATGATTTTGTCACAGTGACTTCATTGTCTGACATCGCATTTGTGATCCCTGTTTTCTCTGGCACTTGTGGCTCTGCAGGTGGTGTCGCAGGCGTCGCTTCCAATTTAATCGAAGGCTTTGTTCGATCAGAGTCTACGCCATGAGGCTCTGCTGGCTGCGTGGCATGGGGCGCTTTCAGAGTAATTGAGGGCTTTGTGCTTTCAGAATCTACGCTCGACGGCTCTTTGGCTTTGGTGGATTTCAGTTTAACCTGTGTAACCTCTTCGTCGGTCAACATGTTGGGAACTTTTGTTTTGTCACCAATCTCGTTAGGGTAGGCCGCTATCTCGATAGGTCTGATTTCTGATTTCTTTATCGGAGGAGGCGTTCTCTCATCCTTAAACCCAGTGATGGTGCCAAAATCAATATCACCAAAGTCTTCAATTGGTCTTTCGACTATTCCGGTAGGGGAGTCAGCAAATTCCTCGTCCTCCTCTGTGCGCGAACTAGTTGTCAGCGGTGCAGACAAATCAAGACCTTGCGGTGTCTTGCTTTTTTCGACCTTTGCTTCGTCGATATCAAGGCCTTCAGGGGATTCGGATTTTGCAATCGCACTTTCATCAAAGTTAAGCCCCTCAGGAGTCGATTCTTTTGCAATCGCACTTTCATCAAAGTTAAGCCCCTCGGGAGTCGATTCTTTTGCAATCGCACTTTCATCTAAGCTTAAACCTTCTGGCGAAGTACTAACCACCGAGGTGCGTTCATGCGCTTTTTGTTCCCATTCAAATAGCTGGGTAGGTGGGGCGAGTACTAGTTGATAGGGTTGGGGTGGCTGCTCTAACTCAATCGGGGCAAGGCAAGCGACGAATAGAGTGCCGTCCCATTCTGCAACCGGCAGAGACCCTTTGGGCCACAGTCCGGTATGCCTCAGCCAAAGCTCCTTCGGCGGGCTCTTTTGAAAAAATTCCTCGGTGAGGGTAGGCAGCAGATACTCCGACTGAGCCCACTTGAGGTACTCAGCAGAATCAATTTTCTTTTCCTTAAGACACCAATAAGTAAGTGAGTTTGCCGAACCTTTTTCAGAATTCCATGCTGAAATATGCTCTTCAACTCTAAAAAATTGGGCCCATTTAGCCACATCGTCCATCACTTTTTATTTCGGATGAAAATCCCTAAAACCGAAGCATATTGTGGGGTTTAACGTATTGTGCTAGATTCGGCCCCAATGAACCATCCTACACACCCAATCTATCTCGATCACAACTCCACAACACCGCCGAACGACCAGGTGGTAGCGAGACTAAAGGAGTGGTCTGGTTTGTGGGCAAATCCAAGTTCCGCACACAGCTTAGCAAGAGGGCCTAAATCCGCACTGACTTCTGTGCGCCGACAAATCGCTGGTTGGTTGAACGTTGCACCGATAGAAATTGTTTTTACTTCAGGAGGTAGCGAAGGAAACTCCGCTATAATCAAAGGAGTTTTTGAGTCTCTCAAACAAAAAGGTTCTCGCAATCGGTATGTGTTTTCAGAGGTCGAGCACCCTAGCATTGTTCGAAGCGCTGACTGGCTAAAAAAACAAGGAGCCGAAGTCGAGTGGATTCCGTGTAATCGAGATGGACTACTTGATTTGGAGTTCTACGAGAGTGTTCTAAAAAAAGAAGACGTGGCTCTCGTCTCCGTCATGTTTGCAAACAATGAAACCGGCAGCATCTTTCCTATAAAAAAAATGGCAGCCAAGGCGCATAAACACGGCGCTTTGTTTCACACAGATGCTGTGCAAATTGCTGGCAAGGTTCGCTTTGATTTTGGCAATCTCAATGTCGATTACGCGACATTCGCAGGGCACAAGTTTTATGCGCTCAAAGGCGCTGGGTGGACATACATTAAAAAAAATGTGCCGTATTCAAGTTTGATCATCGGTGGCGGGCAAGAGCGATCTCGCCGCGCAGGCACTGAAAATCTGCTAGCAATAGCTTCAATTGGCGAAATGATCACCCAGCTTGAAACAAACTTAGATAAACATATTTCACATATGTCCTCACTGCGAGATGAAATGGAAGAACTGGTTGAAAAGCTTTTACCAGAGGTAAAGATCACCGGTGCAGGTGCCCCTAGACTCTCAAATACGAGCAATTTTGTTATAGATGGCATGGATGGAGACACATTACTTATGCGACTCGATTTGCGGGGATATTGCGTGAGCACAGGGTCTGCATGCAGTTCGGGAGCTCAAGAGCCCTCAAGGGTACTAAGAGCAATGGGGCTAAGTCATAGAGAAGCCAATGCATCTGTTCGCGTGAGCATAGGTTGGGGCACAACTCGAGAACAGATTCACAATTTTTGCCATGAACTGCAGGATGCCGTTCAAAGTATTCGTGAGAGTCAAACCCATGCGACGGGTTCGCGATCCGACTTGGTGCAGTTATGAAAGAAGTTATGGCAGCAAAAAAGCCTCGAGTATTAGTAGCAATGAGTGGTGGAGTAGATAGCTCCGTCGCCGCCGCTTTATTGATCGAGCAAGGTTACGATGTCGTCGGCATCACCATGCAAGTTTGGGATTACTCGAAAGATGCCTGTAGCCTTGAAGAGGGTAAAGGAACCTGCTGCTCTAGTGAAGACGTCGAAGACGCCCGCGCTGTTGCAGATCGCCTAGGATTTCCTTTTTATGTTATGAACTGTGAAGCCAAGTTTAAGGCTTTTGTGATTGATCCATTTGTAGACAGCTATTTGAATGGAAAGACGCCTGTACCATGCGTAAACTGCAATACATTTTTGAAGTTCGATCACCTTTTTCAAAAGATGAAAGAGCTTGATTGTGATTACTTGGCTACTGGGCACTACGCTCGGATCGTCGAAAAGAATGGGAAGTACTCCATTGTAACAAGTGAAGATCGCTGGAAGGATCAAACTTATTTTCTTTTTACGATGTCCCAAGAGCGGATCTCAAAACTGATGTTTCCGATTGGGCACCTCACGAAACCGCGAGTTCGCGAAATTGCAGAGCAGCATCAACTTTTAAACTCTCAGAAGAAAGACTCAACCGGCATTTGTTTTATTAGTTCAAAGGGGCATGGTGCATTTATAGAACAACACGTCCCAGCGGATTTGCTCAAGCCCGGCTACATCAGGCGGCTGTCGAATCAAGAGGTGTTAGGAGAGCATAAAGGAATTCACCAATTCACGCTTGGCCAGAGACGCGGCTTAGGGCTCGATCACCACGAAACTCTTTTTGTCGTAAAGATCGATCCAGCCACAAACACAGTTTGGGTGGGCGAAGAAAAGGATCTTATGCGGGGCAGTCTCGTGATCGAGAAAACTAATTGGCTGGGTAGTGTAGAAGACGGTGAAAAACTAAGTGTAAAAATTAGGTATCTGCATACAGGCTCTTTAGCCACCGTGCGAAAGTTGAACGTTAGCAGTGAAGAAAAGTATGTTGTCGACTTTGATGAACCGCAAAGGGCAATTACGCCGGGGCAAGCCGCTGTATTCTATCGAGGAGACGAGCTGCTTGGGGGCGGCTGGATAGTAGAGTAAATGTTGAATAAACTATTGAATAAACTGACGAGAATATTGCTAAGCAATATAAAGTCATCACCGGCGAGAGAGTTGTGAGTTTGATTAGCTTTCACACACATGGTTGTAAGGTAAATACCTACGACACCGGCCTATTAGAAAACCAACTAAATGATGTAGCGACTTCGGACGCGCACGTTCATGTTATTAATTCGTGTGCGGTGACAGCGCAGGCGACTTTGGATGTTGTCAAGCAAGCAAGGCGTCTTAAAAGAAAGCAGCCAGATTCGAAAGTGGTAGTGACAGGTTGTTCTGCACAGGTCGATCATCAAATTCTTTTGGATGCACCAGAGATCGACATAGTAGTTGCGAACTCCCACAAACCTCACCTGAGAGAAATTTTGCAAGATCATCTATCGGCTAAAGAGAGTTCTCGCTCCTACATAGATGATATATTTAAAAATGAAACGTTGGGCGAGGGCGGCGGTCTTGAAAGTGCTCATACAAGGGCCTATTTAAAGATACAAGATGGATGCAATAGTTTTTGTACGTTTTGTGTAATCCCTTTTGCGAGAGGACGAAGTCGATCTCTAAGTGTGAAAGAGCTGTGCGAAAGAGCGAATTCTCTTTACCAGCAGGGCGCCCGTGAAATTGTACTTACAGGTGTTCACGTTGGCGACTACGAAAATACAAATGGCGAAAGTAAAGTTGTTTTAGAAGATTTAGTGTCTGAGATGTTAAAAAGGACTGAGGTGCCTCGCTACCGAATATCCAGTTTGGAGCCCATAGAGCTGACAGATCGTCTTTTAGATCTTTATTCTGACGAGAGATTATGTCCGCACTTTCATATGAGTATTCAAAGTGCATCTACCAAGGTTCTTCACGAGATGAAGAGAAAATATACAGCCGAAGATGTAAAGAGCGCGTTGACGCGAATACGTCAGAAGCTTCCGAGTGCCTACATAGGAATGGACGTCATCGCGGGCTTCCCCGGGGAGACGGATGAGGAGTTTTTAGAGACGTGTGAGAATCTTCGATCGACTCCCTGGACGCGGATCCATGTGTTCCCGTACAGCGAAAGATCTCGCACTAAGGCGGCTCAGAGAGAGGATCAGATTCCAGTGGCAACACGAATGAGTCGCGCCGAAGCATTACGAGAGTTAAGTCATCAGAGAGCATTTGAAGAAGCTGAAAGGCAGATTGGACTAGTAAAGCGGGCCCTAGTACTGAGAAATAACAAAGAGCGCGGCAGAGCGTTAACGAGGGATTACTGGAATTTGGAAATTGATCAGAACGACCTTAGCGTGAACGAGGAGTTAGAGTTTAGGATCGTCGCAATCAGCGACCGTTCCGTTCACAATGGGCCGATTTTAAAAGCAGAAGTGGTCTGTGCGAGCTGTTAGTTTTTAACCGTTGGAGTTTGTCTATTGGACATCACATTTTCTGAAGTTCAAAAGAAATTGGGTTATACATTCAGCGAGCCTGCACTCCTTGATGTGGCATTGACTCACAAGAGCTTTCGACATTTGAATGGGCTCTCCTACGATAACGAAAAGTTAGAGTTTCTTGGCGATGTGGTATTAGCTTTGGTTGTCAGCGAGACTCTTATGAAAGCATTGCCAGATGTAGATGAAGGGCATTTGACGAAGCGCAGAGCTAGCCTTGTCAACCAATCGGTGCTAGCGGCCGTCGCTGAAGAGCAAGGGTTTGTAGATCACTTGCGGGTGCAGCAGGATGGCTTTCAGTCCTCTAAAAGGATTGAGGCCTGCATGGTTGAGGCGATTTTGGGTGCAATATACTTAGATGGTGGGTTAGCACCGTGTAGAAGTGTTGTAGAAAAGTGGTTGTCCAATAGAATATCCGATGCCTCTCATGAACCATTTGAAGAAGACTTCAAATCTAGGCTTCAAGAGATTGTGCAAAAGCAGCATAAGATGCCACCGACCTATCGTTTAGTTGCAGAAACCGGACCCCAGCACGATCGACTGTTCGAAGTAGAGCTGGCTCTTCCAGAAGGAGGAGTGTTTCGCGGAGTTGGAAAAAGTAAAAAGAAGGCAGAACACGAAGCGGCTCAAGCGGCGCTGCGTGAGCAAGCTGTGAAAAAGGAAGCAAAATGAAAAGATACGGCGCCATTTCAATAATCGGCGAGCCCAACGTAGGAAAAAGCACTCTTATCAATGCATTGGTCGGAGAAAAAGTAAGTGCAGTTACGCACAAAGCTCAGACAACCAGAGCTCGGTCTTACGGTCTCATGTCGTCAGAAGAAGATCAGGTTCTTATAGTTGATACCCCAGGGTTCAATAAGCGCCCCGGCGGCTTAAACCACTTCTTGCATGAAGAAATCTTATCTTCAGTTCATGGAGTCGATGTTGTCGTCGGACTTTTGAGTTTTTCGTCGGCCAAAGAAGAGAAGATTTTACCGACACTCAATTTACTCGAAAGCCTTTCAAATCCCTATGTTTTATTGGTCAACAAATTTGATCAGCAGAATGAGGCTTCAGCGAGATTTTGGTCTGAGTTTGAGAAGAATCACAAAAATTTAGAATACATTAGTGCGCTTAAAAACCCCGTAGGCGTGAAGACGAAACTACTCAGGTTAATTGAACCCTATTTGCATGCCGTTGACGAACATCCTTACGGTCAAGATGAATATACGTTGAATCCGCTGAAGATGATGGCTTCAGAGCTTATCAGAGAGACTTGTATGGAGTGGCTCCATAAAGAGATACCTTACGAACTTGCCGTCAGAGTGCTCAGGCTAGAAGATAAAAAAAGCTTAACTGCCATCGATGCTCAAATACTTGTGACACTTGAAAGACATCGCCCCATTGTTTTAGGCCGAGGGGGGCAAATGATTAAAAAAATAGGCACTCAATCTCGAAAGAAAATTGAAGCTTTGGTGGGTCGAAAATTGCTTTTAAATCTTCAGGTAAAAGTCGAGCCTAACTGGTTTCTTGATGAGCGCACTCGCAGAGAGGTGGGTTTTGGAAGCATCGTCTAAAAGTCAATCAGCTAAAATAGCCATTATTGGCAGACCTAATGTTGGCAAATCATCGCTATTCAATTATCTCGTCGGGCGAAGAGAGGCTCTTGTTAAGAATCAGCCGGGTGTAACAAGAGACATCCACCGGGGAGAGTGCCTCTGGCGGGGCCGAACTATTGAAATCTGGGACACCGGGGGGGTCAGTGATGAGGGAACCCTTTTAAGTGATCATATTCGAGAGCAGATTGAGCAACTACTGCCTCAAGTGGATTCGGTAATTGCTATGTTTGATGGCCGTGCTGGTTTGTGTATTGAAGACAGTATTATTTTTAGGATAGCTAAAGAATCTGGATTGCCCGTGCTGTATCTGGTTAACAAAATTGATCAAAACGATATGACTGAAGACCTGCTTGCCGACTTTTATGAGTTTGGCGTCGATCTGCTTGCGGCAAGTATCGAGCAGCGTTTGGGTGTCGATCAAATAATGGATTGGATCGATGTAACTCTGCCAGATAAAAGTCAGCTTGAACAAACGCGAAATTTTAGTTTGTCTATCGTAGGTAAGCCAAACGTTGGTAAAAGTAGTCTTTTCAATGAGCTCTGTGGTTTAAAGCGAGCCGCAGTTGAAGACCAGCCCGGCACCACGACAGACGTGAACGTGATACCTATTAAGATCAACGAGATAGAAATTGATCTGATCGACACCGCCGGAGTTAGGCGCCCGTCAAAAGTAGAAGATCACCTTGAGAAACTCTCTGCGATGAGATCCGAAGAGGCCATTGCAAAATCACGGTTGGTAATGATTGTCGTCGATGCTTTGGTGGGGCCCACTGGGCAGGACGCCAGACTCTGTGAACATGCCATTGAGGCGAACACGGCCGTTTTGTTGGTGGTTAACAAGATGGATCTTCTTTACGAAGCGGGCAAAACAAAAAAAGACATTATCGAAGAAATCGAAAAGGTGTTCCATTTTTTTGAAGATATACCCTATGTATTTTTGAGTGTGAAAAATAGAAGCGGAATTGGCGATTTAAAAGAGATGATTGTAAGCCTCAAAGAAAAATTGGAGCGACGGATACCTACGCCAGAGCTCAATGATTTTTTCGTACGTGTTATACGAAAGGCTCCGGCACCCGTTCATCGTAGTAAAGATGTGAAGTTCTACTACCTCACACAAACGAATCAGCTCCCACCTAGCTTTATCGCTTTTGTTAATTACCCAGAGGGAGTAACACCCTCATATCGGCGATTTTTGGCAAAACAAATCAAATCAGCATTTCATTTGGAGTCCGTACCAGTTCGAATTTTTGCTATGAAGAAAGGTGGAAGAGAACTTTGAATAATTCTCTTTCGCGGCGGCAGCGGTATCGTTTCTATTTGATGGCTCTTGTCACGTCGATTGGAATCGGAAACCTTTGGCGATTCCCTTATGCAGTGGCAGCTAAAGGAGGCGGGGGCTTACTTATATATCTGGCACTCACACTCTTCATAGGTCTTCCTATACTTATCGGAGAGTTGCTCGTAGGTAGAATGGTCCTTGCGAAGGAGCCCGAAAGCGAAATGTGGAGACGTTCATCGGCGCGTGAGGATGACGGCGATCAAAAGTTGAATTGGCTACGCAGTCGGTATACCCAAATCTTGCATCAAAGTTTGCGAGTCTGCTCACTCTTGGTTGGAGTTCTCTACGCTATTGTCAGTAGCTGGGTGCTTTTTATAACTATCCAGTATGGGCGGGCCTTTTTGATTGATTCCGCTGTGCAAGTGGACCTAGCCTTTCGAGACTTTCAGGCCAGCCTTCTCGCAAGAGTGCTCTACGTTATGCTTCACATTGTTATTTGTGGACTTGTGCTATATCACGACCGAAAGCGGAGCTTCGAGCGTCGTTTAACTTGGGTCATGCCGTTGTTTGGTGTGCTGTGTATTTACATACTTGTACGTGCGCTCTCGCTACCCGGAATGCCAGATGCACTGAAGTTCTTGTTTTATCCGGACTTTCGAAGTTTTGAATTGTCTTGGATATTCGAAATCATCGGGCAGGTTGCCTTTAGTCTGAGCCTTGGAATGGGGACAATGGTGTTAGTGGGAGGACTCCTCGAAAAAGATGATCAAGTCGGGTCGGAGGGCTTTAGGATTTCTATTACAGATACGATTGTCTCCATTGGGGCAAGTCTGCTGATTTTGCCTGTCGTGTTTTCGGTGGGTAACATCCCTACTGGCTCTTCTTTGGTGGTTTTCGAAACCGTTCCGATTCTTCTCAGCCAATCCTTCTTTGGTAAAGGTCTGGGCCTTTTGTTCTTTTTGATTTTGTATCTCACCACGGTGGCAGGGAGTGTTGCGTTGATCCGGGCCGGTTTGGTGAAATGGAACCTGAGCTCCAGCGTAGAGCGCAGCACCTACGAGCCAGATTTGGCAAGTAATCTTCCGCTCAGGTTTTTGTGGAAACGTGTAACGAGCGACTGGGGAACAGGTCTTTTCTTTGTGAGCCAGATCATATTGGCGTTAGGCTTGTTACTAGTTATTACTTTGCCAAACCCTCGAGCTGCGGCAATCGCCTTTAGAGCAGCTGATATCGTGATAATTGATTGGCTTTTGCCGCTCATGGTCTTTTTTATGTCTCTCTTTTTGGGATGGATCGTGCCTCGTGATGAATTAGAAAAGCGATTTGTTGATCCCTCAGAAAGAACGACTCACCTGATGTTTACCTATTGGCGATTGCTTGTGCGATGGGGAATCCCAATTGTACTATTCATTGGCTTGGCAATGAACCTCTCTTTTCAGATAAAAGCCCCATAGCCAGTGACACCATTTAAGCGTTGAGTCCTGCACAAACTTCAGAATTTACGGTTGTCTTTTTACCGATACCTACCATAGACTTTGAATATGGCTTTAACTGTGTATTTTAAAATCCTTAGTTCTTTAAAATCTAGAGTATGTCTTCTAGCGATGTTTGTTGTGATGTCTTGGCATCCCGCAAATGTTTTCGGATCTACGTCAACATGGAACACTGAGAGCTGGATACACAACGCTGCCGACGCACGACCTTTTTTGGTTGGACAAGTTGAGAACGAGTCGGGTGACGGTTATGATCCATTTTCGGATTTCAGTGATTTTGAAGATGCTTCCGAAGAAGAGGCCGATGTAAACTTCTTCAGAAATGGTAGATTTTTTTCGTTGGGCTTGCTTGGAGGTTATCGAGTTTTCACCTCTGTTCTCGGTGAAATATATCAACCAGCTCCCTACTTCGGCCTTTTCATGAATTTCTTTTTTGATTTAAGGTTCGCGCTGCAGCTCGCCTATTTGACTGGCGATCACAACTACAGTGTACAAGGCCTAGCGGGCACGGTGACAATTCAGAATATCAATGTAGGTGCTAAATACTTTCTGAACACGCAGAACGTCACTCGTGGTCTTGCCCTGTTCAATCCTTATCTGTTGATTGGACTAGCGCAAGTATACCGCATTCAGCGGGTAACCGGGTCTCAGGGTACATCTAGAGACGCCGCATTGGCGTTTGAAGGTGGACTGGGGTCAGAGTTCCCATTGATGCAAGGTAAAATGTTTTGCGGAATTGAAGCTACCTATCAGTACGTAAACTTTCCTGATGAGGGCAATCCAATAGGCGGTACAAACGTGTACCCACAAGGCGATATCGTTCGCTTCTTGGCAAGTCTCGGTATTAATTTTTAGGTTAACATAGGTTAAGTTGCTTGAGTGAGCCAGTGCTGGATGGCGGCTTTGTCTTTACGGACGTCATTGTAACCAAGATCCAGCAATTCACGGGTGAAAGTTTTTTCAAACAGAATATAGCTTGCAAGCTCGCTCGTCTCCTCTTTGCTTCCGAGACCGGCTAACAAGAATTCCACCGTGGTCGGAAAGTGTGAGAGATTTCTTTCTACTACGAGCTTCGCGATATCATGACTTGGCCGAATGACTTGAAAGTCCACGAGAGTGTAATCAGATCTGTCAGTCACCAAATCAGACTTTATGGCAGATAGCATTTCGTTAATGTGATGAATTCTCTCGATATCGACATCAAGAGTATCAAAAAAAAGTGCATTGAGAATTTGGCCTGAAATCCGGGCAATGCCTGGTGGTTGATCAAGACCGATACCGGAGAGCTCGTGCGGGCCCCTTACGCCGATAACGAGTAGCTTTTTAGCTCCCATATGAATGAGTGGAGATACCGGAGATAAGTTTCTGAAAGATCCGTCGGCGCAGTACTCGCCTTCGACTTTAACAGTAGGGAAGAGAACTGGGATGGCGCAGCTGGCTAGTACCTTTTGCTCGTCAATCTTTGTGTGCTGGGAACATCGGCGTCGTTTTTGCCAGCCGATTTCGGGGGGAGCAATGATGTACGAAACAGTCTTACCTTCTGAGTAATTGTAGGCCGAGACAGAGAATCCTCGAAACAGTTGTGCCTCAAAGTTTTTATGAATCTGATGAAAATCTATGTTTTCTTTAAGGTATTGTTTAAGTGGCTCGGTATCTAAAAGAAAGTTGGCGCGCGACTTAGAAAACTTTCCACCAAAGGAGAGATCCTTAATCCATTTTACACTATTTCTGCCTAGCGAGACGGCATCCGTTTTGTAAACCTTTGACGGCGTGATTGTGTTCCACAAGTCGACAAGTCGCTGGGCTTGCTCAAGCAAGCTCGCCTTTGCACTGGCCATAAAGCAAGTATTAATAGCGCCAGCGCTAACTCCGGACCAATAGGATATCGGGTTCTTCGGAAAGCCGAGGCTCTCTATGATTTCAGCAACAGCAAGAAGGGCTCCTGCTTGGTAGCTGCCCCGCGCGCCGCCGCCGGTTAGACTAATTCCGAGCACTGGTTCGTCGGGGCTCGCACTATTTGGTTTCATGTTTTTTTTGCACTCGGTGTTTCGTCAAATGGAGATACCTTTAATCGAACTTAATCTAGAAGTAAAAAATCATTCCTGCGTTGAGAGGATGATGCGCAATAGTGCGAAATCGCACTTCACTAGAAATGGATACCACTCCAAATCCGGCTTCAAAGGTTAAGCCGAGATTTTCAAGTCCTGAAAAGAAAAACTCAGCTCCAAATGTTGCCATCAGCTCGTACCCAGATTCATTAGTGGTTGAGACTTTTTGGCTGATAAGGCCGCCGCCCCCGCCCATATAGAAATTCATGTTGGGCTCTTCAAATACAATGCGCCTTATTTGAACAAGTAAGCCAAACTTAGAGTTTGTGTCGCCTGAGTCTATTCCGAGTGCTGCAGACAGCCCAATCTCACGGCTGGGGTAATACTGAGTTTTTACAGATGGAACGTTATTGTAGAGTTGATTCGAATACCCGATGCCTAAGCGGCTCGTCATATCTTTAGCGAAGGCCGCCGTTCCTGAACTCAAAGATATTAGCATTACCAGAAGGAGCCCGCGAAGTAGACTCAAAGATAACGGATTTGATAAAAGGAAATAGCGAATGAGAGTTCTCAACGAACCTTGTCCCATATTTTGCTCCTGCTCAAGTTGCCTAGCTCTTATGTTATTGTGTCAGAACTATCTATTCTCTACTTAAGATCAAATCGCTAACTGCTTAAATTTTCAAGATTTTTCTTGCAATAGGAGGCAATTTTGGCAGATTGTCTACCTTCAGGCCATGGGCGTGTAGCTCAGTTGGGAGAGCGGAAGCATGGCATGTTTCAGGTCGCAGGTTCGATCCCTGTCACGTCCACCAATTTCCACAATAGGCAACTTTTGGAACGAAAGACTGCCAGTTGGCCGGAACTTCTGATTTTGATGGTTTTAGTTTTGGTTTAGGAAAGGCTTCAGGGAGATCCCCCGAAGCCTTTTTTGTTTGAATTGATGGATTTGAACGGGCCGATTCGGCCAAATAATAGAAACCTTCGAGCCGGTCATCCTTCAAAAAGATGACATCGAATAATCCCCTGAGCAGCCTTTTTTTCAAAGCCTCGCTGGACTTAGCAAGTCCCTTTTTGAACTTTACTAAACGCTCTTCGATTCCTTGAACGGCCACATTTGTATCCACTGAATCGGATCTTCTTGTCTGAAGATCTTCAAATAGCTCGACGATTTTCTTTCTATCAAGCGCCAACTTATCGAGCCTCTCGCTTGCCAATCGCGCAGCGTTCTGACTGATGGTATTTTGCATTTGGAACTTAAATACAGATTCAATTTCAAGTTCAACTGCAGCTACTTTCTTTTCAACCCTCGCAATTTCCCGATCTAGATCTTTACCATTGTCTTTTAGAGACGATTGAATTGTTTTTTCGAGCGCCTTAAAATGGCCGGATCGCCAAACCACTTCGTCGTCATGCTTGTCCTGATGGTTCTGCCTATTCTCTTTTGACACAAACGGCTTTCTCGCAAAAAAACCCAATTTCTTAACCCCAATTTGAGTTACGGTTGATCCAGCAATCGAAGCACGCGAAAATTTTCCGGTGGGTATTGAATCCACGTCTTTACGTTTTGTCATAACTTACGTACTCCTTTCTTTTTTTGAGCGGGCTCAGGTTTCTTTTCCATAAACTGACGTTTTAATTTCGTGAGATCAAAATTGCGCTCTGAAGCAGGCCTTATTTTAGATAAGATATGCTCACGCACCATGTATTGGACAAGGTCCACACCTTTATTTAAAAGGTTACTTTTGAGCATGGCTATAATGAGGCCCAAAGTCATGTCGATCAACTGAGTTGTGCTAGTTGTATTTACCGATTCATCTTTAAGCCAATAATAGGTAACCCCTATTGAGTAATCCCAGAAAAGTTCGTAAAGAAATGTTTTAAAGGGTGGTTCCTCAAATTCTCCGACCTCGACAGCTTGAACGTGAGCAGAAAGCCACTTATGAACGGAGCCCTCAGGCAGATCAGCTCGATAGTTGATGATCTTATCATGAAATATAAGGAGCAGTCAAAGGGAGCTACTGTTCCTGCGTTGAAACCGGCAGATTTGCATGAGCTGGTTTTTCAAACCGTCGCAGATAAGAGGATCGAGCATCAAGCGGAGTTAAAAGTAACTGTGATCGGCAACCCAGCCATGTATATGGGCAAAGTGGATCCGACGGGATTTACACGCGTATTCTCAAATATTCTAAACAATGCGGTAGAAGCCTCGGCGGGTATGTCAGAATGCATCGAGGTCACTCTTAGGACTGAACATTCAAACATGAAAATTGATGTCCGAGACGGTGGCCCTGGCATCAGTTCCGATTTGCTGCCACGCTTTGGTAAGGAACCGTTGGATCCTAAGCACTCCGACGGACTCGGAATCGGATTATTTCACGCGTTTCAAACCGTTCACGAATGGGACGGACGGATTCGGATTCAGTCGGAAGTCGGCACGGGTACTACGGTATCAATCTTAATTCCGCTCTGCGAGACTTCAACCTCTGAAGTTTCAAATGTCGGTGTTCAAAGTACAACGCCCGAACTGGCCCTTATCGAAGATAATGACTACATTCGGAAACTTTGGTCGCTAGATGCCAAGGCAGCGAATATGCAAATTGTAACTTTTAAATCGGCTTCGGACTTTATCGAGGCCAACATCGCCAAGTGGGTACCGGTCTACATTGATCAGAATCTCGGGCACGAAGATACCGGCCTCGTCGTCGCTGCGGACCTGAATCAGATCGGGTATCAAAATTTACATCTGGCTACAGCAGACCTAGATTTAAAAGATTTCGAACTACCAAATTACATTAAATCAATTCAGGGCAAACAATTTCCCGCACCGAGTTTATTTGTCTCTGGTAGTCGTGATTGATTTTTCCATCAACTTACCCAGACTCTCTAAAAGTTGTTGAGCAAATGTTTCAGATGCTTTGCTAGTAAGAAGCTCAGGGATCACTTGCTTTCGCAACCACATCCGCCGGCGCCCCACACAAAGCGTGAAGGCCCGAATTAATAGCTAAGTTACAATCTTAACTTTTGTACGGCAAGTAAGCTGCTGAATTCAATGACCCTTTATGCCTGGCCAGTGTCCCAAATAGATCCAATTACCGAAAATATTTTGCATTATGGACCACTTGGTCCTATACTATTTTTATGACTGTCGGAAGACCCGTGGAATTTGACAAAGAAAAGGTACTTAACGCGGCGATGAGCGCGTTCTGGTCCCAAGGCTTCGAGGGGACGTCATTGCAGGAGTTGTTGCAGGTCACTGGGCTTTCAAAAAGCAGTCTGTATCAAGCCTTCGGGGACAAAGAGGACCTGTTTCTTTTATGCTTGGACCAGTACACTTCTAGCACAAAGGACAAGTTACTGGCTCAGCTAAGCTTAAGTGATTCTGGTTTATACTTTATCAAACAGGTTTTGCTTTCGGCTGCGGATGAGGCAAAATCTCGTTCTTTACCCAAGGGCTGTATGATTATGAATACAGCTACCGAGTTTGCTCAAAATAATCCTGTGGTATCTAAATATGTTAACAAAGGAATCGAAGCCTTTAAATTTGTGTTTCTAACTGCCCTGAAAAAAGCGGTGGCTCAACGAGAGATTCCCGAAAACTCAAATTTGGATCAAATGGCCGCGTTTGTTGTAAGCAGCATGAGCGGAATTAAGTCGATGGTAAAAGCCGGCGCACACAAGAGAGATATTGAGAATCTTGTCAAATTTGTCATGAAGTCTATGAATTAGTTTTTTTGACCAATTCGGGACCGAACGGTCCATAACAAAGATAGGAGGGACCGGCACTCAGTGGATTGGCTTTCGAAAAATAGTTCTTTTAGTAGAGCCTTGAGCAATAAACATTTACGAACCAAAGGAGAAGAAAATGGGTAACTTAAAACTTACAAAGAAAGAAGAGGCAAAACCTCAGGCAGCGGAAATCTTAGGTAGCATTGAAAAGAAGTACGGCTTTATACCGAATCTGATGTCCGTATTGGCCGACTCGCCTGCGACCCTACAAGCTTACGTGCAATTGTCTGAGTTGGTATCCAAGTCGGCTTTTAACCCCGAAGAACAACAAGCCATACTACTTGCGACTAGCTACGAAAATGGTTGCGATTACTGCGTGGCTGCACACTCAATGATGTCCGTCAAAATGGCGGGAATGGCTTCCGAGAAGTTAAATGCCATTCGCTCTGGCGAACCTATTCAAGATGCCAAACTCAACGAACTCGTAACGTTTACAAGAGAAGTCGTTTCTAAACGCGGCATGGTAAAAAGCGAGTCAGTTTCTAGGTTCATTTCAGCAGGGTTTACGAACCAGCATGTTCTCGAGGTTCTCCTTGGCGTCGCGATGAAAACGCTAAGTAACTATGCTAACCATTTGGCAGAAACGCCCCTTGATCCAGCATTCGCCGAATTTAAATGGAAAAAATAGCCAACGGCAGTTTATAAAGGAGTGGCTCCAGTGAAATCTAATATTAGAATTTATTCGACCAAAACATGTCCTTATTGCGTGAAGGCGAAAACTTTTCTTTCAAGGGAAGGATTTACTTTTGAGGAAGTGGATCTCACAGATCGCCCCGACGAAATCGAGAAAATTAAGACTCGCACAGGGCATCGGACCGTGCCTTTGATTTTCGTGGATGAGAAATTTGTGGGCGGCTATACGGACATGATGTCTCAGATTCAGTCAGGAGATTTAGTACTACAAAGGTAATACAGTGGGCGACCTCGACAGGAGAGGTCGCTCAAAGACTGGATTTACAAGCTTCCTCTAGCGAAGCTCGAGTATGTCAAGTTGCCTTATGGTCGAAAATAACTCTTGAACTCGTTCAGCCCCAATTTGGCTATCAAGTTTGAGAACGGCTTCAATTGAATTTTCCAGACTATTTCCGTTTGATAGGTTTTCAAAAAGACAAAACTCATCACTCGCCAGCTTTCTAACAGTAACTTGTGACAGATGCTTATAAATGAGGAGCCGTGTCTCTTGGTGAATGTCTAAATTCAAAGCGTCAGCTGAGTTGGCGCGCATCTTCCAGATCTCGTAAACAGCGTAGTTGCTTTCGAATATGCGCGCGGATTTCGAAAGACGAAACAAATGTGCACCTGGCTCAGCCACAACTTTTGACCAATCAACTTTATTAGGAAAAATATTTGGACTATGAAAGACGTCTTTGAATGTCCACTCAAAGCGAGCGAGGTCATGCACAAAAGGCACGTCGTTGGCGAGAGAGTGGGATTCTACGTATTCTGGAAACGACTGTCCGTAGTTGGACAAATCGTAGACACGGGAGGGGGTTGCATGGATGAAACTTTGGCATAACTCAAAGAACGCATCGTCTCCCAAAACCCACCAAGTCGCCTCGAACGTTTCACCCAACGATTCTGTGAGTCGGGCAAAGTAGCCTTTACGGTAAATTTCGATGCATTTCTCTGGAGTCATGTCAGAAATCGGAATCACTGATTCCAATATTTCTGAACTCGATTGAGTCACCCCATCAGAAAACTTACTTTGAATCGCCTTGATCAAATCTTTACCTGAATTCAATGGGACCTACTGCATTTTCGCATTTTTGAATTATACTCGTCGCCTTATCAACTTCTGCCTCAAATTTATCAAAACCAGGAATGTCTTGATCCCATTCGATTAGGGTCGGCGCACTTGCGCCTCGTCGCAAGACACTTTCATAAAGTTGCCAGACTTTTTCCGGCACAGACGTTGAATGCGTATCAAAGAGGAAGCCCTCTTCTTGGGATGGACCGGCCAGATGAATTTGGCCAATTAACTTCACCGGAATTCGATCTGTAAATACCTGAGCATCGAATCCATGGTTAACTGAGTTGACGTATATGTTATTTAGATCTAACAAAAGCTTGCAACCTGAGCGATTGCATAAATCTATCATAAAAACTGCTTCATCCATGTCGCTCTCCCTGAACCTTAGATAATAAGAGATATTTTCAAGAAGAATGGGGCGACCCAGAATATTTTGGACCTGGTCTACATTTTCAACAATGAGTTCGAGCGACGCCTTGTTGAACGGAATCGGAAGGAGATCGTGCATTTGACCTGATGGGGATTGGCCCCAGCACAAATGGTCGGATACGATGAACGGGTCGACGCGTTCGACGAGTCTTTTGAGCTGCTTAACATAGGCTGCATCAATCCCATGAGCCGAACCAATAGAAAGTGCAACTCCATGCAGAGCGATCGGATAATCCTCACGCATCCGCAAGAGCATTTCGAGAGGGCGACCTTCGGAATTCATATAGTTCTCGGAAATAGCCTCAAACCAAGAGGGACTTAAATCGGGCTTTCCTTCGAGATATGGATAATGAGTGGGGCGAAGCCCCACTCCAACTGAAAAAACGTCTCGGCTGTTCATTACATGCTTGCAGCTTTGAATTGGCCTTTTAGTTTCTTGCATTCAGCTTCAGTTTTGGTCACCCATCCTTTGCCTTTACAAGAATTTTTTCCTGCACATGAATGGCCCGTACCCCCGCACTCGCCTTTACCTTTGCAACTATTGACACCATGACATTCACCTTTTGCGACTTCAGTTCCACTTGCGACAGCTTGATTAGCCGAGCCGCCTGCGAGAATGAGTCCAGCAAGTGCTGCACCTAACATTATATTTTTTTGCTTCACCTTTTTCCCCTTTGGTTTTTCGATACGGAAATTTCCGTATCGAATTGTTACATCATCGACCCTTTAAAAGTTCCACCCTTTTGAGAGCAATCTGACTTACTGAGTTTAACCCAGCCCTGACCTTTGCATGAATTTTTGCCAGCGCAAGAGTGCCCGGCTCCACCGCATTCTCCTTGAGCTTTGCAACTATTAATGCCATGGCATTCTCCCATAGCTACCTCTCCTTGATTTTTCTGCGTGCTAGAGCACCCGCTAGTTGCTACGAGACCGGCGAGTGCCGCTGCCACGAGAAGCGTTTTGTTGTTCATTCTTTTCCTCCGTTGTTCTGTAGAGTTGATTTCCAACTCATTTGTTTTAATTATTTAGCTTTTTCAGATTTCTGAAGGATTGCTTCGCCTTCGAGCAGAATGTTGACGTCATCGGCGATCATCACGCCGCCTTGATCCAAGGACTTATTCCATTTCAGACCAAAGTCCTTTCGATTTACCTTCGATGTCGCCTCAAACGCAATTCGCTGATTTCCCCATGGATCAGTAGTTTTCCCATTAAAAGTAACTGCCAGAGTGGTTGGTTTGGTTACACCATGGATGGTTAGGTCACCTTTGACTTCAGTTGGTTTCTTTCCGTTATAAGTTACGCTCTTTCCCACGAAAATCAGAGAGGGAAACTTTTCAACGTCAAAAAAGTCAGCACTTTTAAGATGTTTATCTCGGTCAGGCTCATTGGTGTCGATCGAGGCCGCGTCGATCTTAACTTTGAGATCCTCCACCTTGCCGGTTTTTTCGTCAAAGTTGAATTCGCCTTCGAATTTATTAAATCGACCAGAGACCGTCGATATGACGAGGTGCTTGATTTTGAAACCCACCTGCGTATGGGACTCATCCAATTTGTACGATTCAGCCAAAGACATCTGCGGGATGAACAATTGAATCGAAATTATAGCTGCTAATATTTTAATCACGAGGAATCTCCTTTGAGTTGCCAGTCCTCGATAAGTGAGACCAATCCGCCAAATCTTACACCCGAATAAAAATATTTCTAGCCGCTGCGCCGAATTCTCCTTTTGACACACCATTAAAGGCTTAAAGCTAGACTTTCCAGCAGCGGGGCAAGGTCATTTCTCGTCTTTCTAAAACTTTCCAACCGCGACTCAACCGTGCCCTCTTCGGCCGCCGGATCTACAAGTGGCCAATGGAGTCGCTTAGCAGACGAAGGCAGAGTTGCAGGACAAACTTCGTCTGCACACAATGTAACTACATGGGTCAGATTCTCTTGAAATGCCATTGGGAGGTCATGGATTGCTTTCGAGTAGTGATTTGAAATATCGATTCCGACCTCGTTCATGACCTGAACTGCGAGCGGGTTTAATTTCTTTGGTATCGATCCCGCACTATTTACTTCGGCCTTGCCTCGAAGGATAACTTTTGCGAGTCCTTCGGCTATTTGGCTTCTGGCCGAATTCGCCACACAGAGAAACAGAACTTTATTTTGCATTTTGATCTGCTTTCCTAACGTCTAGGGAATTGATCAATACGTCGAATGCTGACTTCGTATCGTCCCCATCAATACTTATCCAGATTGCGAGCACTGCGATTGGGACCTTAAAAGTGTAATTGTAATTAAAGTGCCCTTTTTCAGTTACGCTATCAATAAAGGTTTCATGTATGAACTCAGACATTGGATGAACTCTCTCGGTGCCAACTTGATGGACATCCTGGGTGATGTTAAAAAAAAGAATTTTATCTATCCCTTCTCCTTCTGGCGCAAGGCTGAAGAGACGGCGCACCCAATCCTTCGCGACTAACTTCTGGAAACCACCTAATTTGTTTTTGCCAGAAACAACAAAACCTACTCGCAACGGAAAATCATCAAACCCTTTATCGCCTTGCCTTGAAGGATCACCTAATTTGGGGAGGCCTCTAAACTCACCCGAAATTTTAAAACCTTCAAGCCGAGCTTTTTCTTTGAATGGAAATATAAGCGGACTCGCAGAGCTATTAACTTTCACGAGGACTCCGCGCTCCGAAAAATTGACCTCATTCTTTGAAATCGAAGAGTAGGATTGCAGACTCCAGTTCTCTGGAGTCTGAATTGGAATTAACATCGCGGCGAACATAAGCTTTCTCGAAATTGATAGATTCATAATTTCAAAGATTTGACCCAATTGATAAGTTCGACCTGAGCCGGTATGAGCTCCCTGACTTCGAAACCGTTCGATTGATATATAAGTAGATCCTCTTTTTCATCAACATCAAAATTCGAATCGACTAATCGAACTTTACAATACATCGACAGGCCGGCCTTGAGTTGGTTAGCGGTTTGGTCAGTGCTGTAAGCAACACTTTTCCACACCTCCGAAGGCAGAGGGACTCCGCTTCCGAAGAAGTAGAATCCCCCGTCGCGAGTTTCACCCACAATCGCGCTATCGGAGGCATAAAATTCAGTCGTAGAAATATACCGAGAGAGGTCTTTAAGACGAAGGTGAGGTGAGTCAGCGCCTATAAAACAAACGAAAGAATATTTCTGCCTCAGAGACTCATAGGCTGCCGCAAGTCTGTCACCCAGACCGCCGGACGATTGAGGCATTGTCTTCATCCCCCGCCAAAACTCGGAAGTTAATCCCTCTGGTTCGGCAACGGCCCAAAGCACATCAACACCATCCATTTGGTGTTGAAGTTTCTTGGTCAAAGATTCAGTAGCGAGCACCGAAAGGCTGTAGAAGAGGTTTGCATTTTCAGGACCGATACCGGCAGCTAGCCTCGTTTTGACATTGGATATCCCTGGTGTCTTTACAAAAACGACTATGACACCCTTCATGGATTTTCCTTCGTTCGAATGATCTTCCATATCTCTGGCAATGCTTGCCTGACGGTTAGAATCAAGTGACTAGATGTAGTCTTCGACCAACCTTCGCTTCGATACTTTCGCGCACTTGTGTAGATGAAGGAACCAACGTTTCGAATTTTAATTTTGTTTCTGTGGGCTTTCCAAACCAAAAGATGATCTTCACCGTATGGAGCTTCTTCATTAAAACCTCCCAATTCCTGAAAGACGCTTTTCTTCATAAAAAAAGCCTGATCGCCAAAGGGTATTTTTAGGACCTGCGAGCGAAACCATACTCCTACGGTATTAACTGCCATCTGACGAGGTCCATCGGCCAAAAATTTTAAACTGAAAAAGTGAATATCATCCAGATCAAGTGACTCAATGTTTTTTAGTTTGGCAAAGGCCCCCATTGGAATCCGTGAATCACAATGCAAAAACCAAAGGTATCCGTAGGCCGATACCTTTACGGCGGCATTCATTTGCCGAGCGCGTCCCATTGAATTTTCGACAAACCGGGTGCGAAAGACAACCTTCTTATCCGTAAATGCAGATTCAATTTCAGCGATCTGTCTTTTTCCTGTGGAGAAAACGACTTCATCATTGGACGAAAGGAATGAAAGATCGTCTATTAGATTTCGCCAACTTTCATCATTTTCACCAATAGGAATGATCACCGATATGCCCAAGTCTCTTACTCCCTCAAAAAATCTAAAATGTGTTTTTGATCCGGACCCAGTTCGCTCACTTTGGTCATTACTGCAAATGCAAGAGACGATCGGCACTCGCAAGGAATGGGTTCTTGGTTCAACTGAGTCAAATGGCCAACCACCGATTGAACTTTGGTAATATTTTTTCTGTAGAGATCCATAACTTTCGCTGCCGTTGCATGTTCCGTTGGATCTTCAAGCCAACAGTCGTAGTCAGTGACAACAGCCACCGTGGCGTAACAGAGTTGGGCTTCTCGAGCCAAAAAAGCTTCAGGGACATTTGTCATCCCCACAATGTCCGCCCCATTTGATTTTAAAAAGAGACTCTCCGCACGCGTACCTAATCTTGGACCTTCCACGCAGGCATAAGTCTTATTTTTGTGAAGTTCGAAATTTAAATTCTTTGCACTGGTTAAAATTCGATAACTGAGATTCTGGCACACTGGATTTGCAGTAGAAATATGGACGACAAGGCCACTGCCAAAAAACGTTCCTACTCGTTTCCCTTTTGTCCAATCCAAATATTGATCCGGCAGAGCAAGGTCTCCCGGTCGAATATCTTGTTGGAGACTGCCAACCGCCGAAACACTTAGGATTTCGCGGACTCCAGCTGACTTCAGACCCCAAATATTCGCTCTAAAATTTATCTCTGAGGGCGTGATGCTATGGTTGAGCCCGTGCCTAGCAAGAAAAGCGATCTTTTGACCGTTAATGAGTCCAACGGAAATTTTTGAAGATGGTTTTCCAAACGGAGTCTCGATATCAAGAGTATCGACTATCTCGAGACCCTCAATTTGGTAAAAACCTGATCCTCCAATGATACCTAACATAGTTAGCTCCTAGCAGCAGGCGCCGACGGCGCTATCGCTCCCGGTAGAAGTTGTCGATGGCCCGCAATCAAATAGTCCGAAGTGGGTGCCCGTATCTCCAATAATTCGAAAGTATTGAGCGTAACGAGTGTCTTTCAGCATTGACGCTGTATTACTGCATACCGCAATCGCTTTTCCTTTTTCAAAGGTATGGTGGTCATCAAGAACAAAGGCATTAGGGCTGTTTTGTATACCGCCCAAATAGGTCGCGATTTGACCGAAGTCTTCGCAGCGATCTTCAAGTTGCAATTTGAAAGCGCGAACCGAAATCGAATAGAAATCGATCATTCCAGCGAGCTTTTGAATTTCAGCATTGTTAAGGGAAATTCGCGTGCGTGAAGTCACCCTATAGTCGGGGCAGTTTAATTCTAAGAGCATTCTTCGGAAGTCCTCAGTGTACATGGCTCCCCCAAGGCACTCCCCAACGAGTGTTGCGTCTTCCGTCAGTTCTTTGGGAATCCGTCTTCCTGAGAAAACATCGGAAAAGTAAAGTTCTCCTCCTGGTTTTAAAACGCGAAAAATTTCAGAGAATACTCGCTTTTTGTTGGGCGATAGATTGATGACGCAATTAGAAACCACCACGTCAATTGACTCTGATTTTATGCCGGCACCTTCAAGGTCCTCGATATAGCCTTTGATAAAAGTAACGTTGGGTTCGTTGTATCCGAATTGCTGTGTGTGATAATCCAGATGTTTTTTTGCTACAGCAATTTGTTCTTCTGTCATATCTACGCCAATCACTCGGCCTCGAGGGCCGACGAGCTTAGAAAGCAGAAAGCAGTCGCGTCCGGTGCCACTGCCAAGATCTAGAACTGTTTTTCCTTCAAGAGCGTGTGGAATTGGTGAGCCACACCCGTAAAATTTATCTTTTACTTCATCATGAATTTCTTTGAGAATCTCGCGCAAGTGGAGCGGCATACTGTCGGCCGTACAGCATGCGCTTGTTTTTAAGTCCTCACTCGATTTTAAGATTTTCCCATAATACTCTTTTACACTTTCAAGGCCCTGATTGTTCGTACTCATATTAAGTTACCTCCTTCAAGTTAAGCGCACTTTGCAGCTCGCGCTGGCGACTGACGCGCCAAATTCTCTGATCCAGAAAAAAGTGATGTCCGACAATTCCAAAGTAAATCACTATGGCCCAAAGATGTCCCTGTTTTTGGATCCATTCTCCGCTCGGCGACGTCCAATCGCCAAGATTCCAGACAATCCACGCGAATCCGGCTCCTGCGATCCAGCAGGCCATAAGGTAATTGAAAGGCTTTCGATGGATAAGACCGACTAGCGGGCCCGAGTCCTTTTTAGAGGCACGCCTGTTTCCAAACACCCAAACAATCGCTAAATATTGAATATTGTGAAAGAGCGAGTTCATCACCGCAATCATCATAAACATTTGAGCGCCATTCTGAGCCTGCTGAAAAAAAGGCTCTCTTGGTGCAATCCAGTAAAACATTGTGGCATAAAAAATCAGGCAGCCTAGTGTGTATGCGATATGCATAGGAAAACGCTCTTTATTACCGGCACGCGTAGAAAAGTAGAGCTTCGCGATAAAGAAGAGAGCGATCACGCTAATAACAGGAGTTAAACTGGCCACGGTCGATAAAAAGTGACCGTATCCTATCAAGGCGCTTGGAAATGCTAGCGCCAATTTAAATTTCAGCAAGAAAAATATTTGCGGTGGGACTACTGCCAAATAAATCGAATTCAAGATTGAGTTTCGGATGGCAATATTTCCATCGTGCGACTTTCTAAGATAAATTGAAACAAAACCAAAGTGTTGTCTGGCGTTGTGATAGAGACTCCAGCAAAAAAGGCCAAACCCGTAGAGTTCAAGAGGCGCTGTCGAATTCATTCTCATGTTGAGAAACGCAGCAAACATTGGTGCTACAACGAAAATAAGTGATCCGAACAAGAGCGGTTTATTCTCGCTAAAAAATGACCGATCCATGTAAGTCCGTGTCCATGTCGAAAAAAAGTGGGCTCCCTCAAAAAAAATAATCCAGATCCAAAACAAGATAGGCAACAGCCAAGGGACTGCCCAAACAGTGACTGGAAGAGCCAATGTCAGTGCGGCGCCTCCGAGGATGAGACTGTAGTCAAAGCCCTTTGATACAAACCATTTTGATTCGGTCGGCACAGATTCAACAGCGACTCCGGCGATATTCATACAAGTGCTCCTCCGCAAGAACTCCCTGCGCCCGCGGTACAAGCGTAGCAATGATCTGCGACAGTAATTCGGTTGTTCTCGAAGTTATCAAATGAATGGATATCCCAGATGCCGGTTCTCCCACTTCCAAGGGGTAGCTCGAGCATCTGGTTGAAGTCGCAATCGAAGAGTTCGCCGTTCCAGCTTACTGAGATTAGATTTTTACACATGACCCCAGTTAAAGCCTTGGAGTTAAAGCTGTTCGCGAGAAGATCCATGTACTGCTCAAGTCTTTTGGACTTTTCTAGATCAACTAGAAATCGCTTAATAGGCATGTTGGTGATTGTGAAAAGATGATTGAATTCAATTCCAAATAATTCTCTGAGTTCTTTTTTGTAATCGATCTCAAGCTTCTGTTGAGATGGAGGTAGAGAAGGGCCTGTTGGGTTGTAGACGAGGTCTAGATTCAAGTTTGAATCTAATTTGCCGTAACCGAGATTATTTAGAATCCTAAGCGCTTCGATGCTCTTATTAAACACGCCAGCTCCTCTCTGTCGTTCGACATTCTCTTTTGAGTAGCACGGAAGCGAGGCGACGATATGCACATGGTTTTCTTTTAGGAACTGAGCTGTGTCTTGTTGATCTTTCTCGAATAAAATTGTTAGATTGCACCGATCGATCACTTTCTTATTTAAATTTCTTGCGGCAATCACAAGTTTTCGAAAATATGGGTTTAATTCAGGCGCTCCACCGGTGATGTCAACCGTTTCAATTGTTTTTGAAGCGGCCAACAACTCAATGACTCGATCTACAGTTTTTTCATCCATGTTTTCGGTTCGAAGGGGGCTCGATTCGACATGGCAGTGATGGCACGCCTGATTACAGCGACGTCCAATGTTCACTTGCAAAATTTGAACGCTTGATCGCTTCAGCGTTAGGCCGTGTTTTTCTAAGGTAGAGGTGAATGACTGCATTAGAGAACTCCTCGTAAAAAGTAGAATCCTATAAATCCGAGGGCGCCTGCAACCGGCAAAGTGATCACCCACGCTAATAGAATTCTTACGATTGCACCCCAGTGGGCTTGCTTCGTAACAGCTCCAATTCCAAAAAGGGCTCCACACGACACGTGGGTCGTAGAGACGGGCAAGCCAAAGTTAGATGCGCCGATGACGATAGCACTTGTCACCAAATTGGCCGTAAAACCCTGGCCGTCATTCATTGACGTGATTTGATGTGACATCGTTTCAGCGATTCGGCGAGCAAAGAAGATTCCGCCGGCCGCCATCGCGAGCGATACGACCACGATCGAGGGCAAGGGGGTCATAAAGCTTCCAACGATTAAAATGGCCGCAATCTTTGGAGTGTCATTCATGCCTCTTGCAAAGCCTACAAGACCGGCGCTCAGGAAGTGGGCTGTATCTAGCAACGATTTCGCGCTGACATCCCAAATTTTTCCAACATACCGCTCTTCGCAGCTAACGGTCGTACCGATCGATATTGTTGGAGTCATTGAGATCTGTACCATTGCTGCAGACGAACCCGGTAGAGTGCCTGGTGGCGCCGCCATGAGAACCTCATTTCCAACACATAAACAGCTCTCTCTCATTATGCCCATTCTTTTCCGCGAATAACTAAGAATGGGATAAAGGACAACCGTGCCCGCAATCGCAATGAAGGGGCTCAAAATGAGGGGAAGTACGAAAGCGGAATTCAATTGCGCAAAATTAACGCCTTCTGAAGATGCCAGAAGGCCGGTCCCCACGAGAGCTCCGGTTAAAGCATGTGTAGTTGAAATCGGAAACCCTAGCCGAGTTGCCAGTATCACAGTCGAAGCGGCAGCAAATGCTACCGACAAAGAAAAGGAAGTTAGCTGAGCAACTTGATCGGGCACGAGGCCCTTTCCAGAAAAATTAACCATAAGCTTCTGCGCGAAAAAAAAGCCGCTAAAGAACCAAGAAAAGTGGTCAAAGTGGCCCAGGTCAGTGCGATTTTATATGATGCCGTTCGACTTCCAAAAAGGGTCGCCACCCCTTTAAAATTATCATTGGCGCCATTGGAAACTGCCAGAAAGACTCCGACAGCCAAGATCATAAATATCATATTGGTCTAGCTCCTTCAAACTCCTCAAAATTAAAGGCAGTTCATCATCTATCTGTGACCGAGGAGATCGATTTCTTACAAAAAAAGTAATTTATTCGATACTTCTGCCACTCATAGCTGAAAGTTCAAAAGGGATGGCATCAAATGAGCAATATCAAAGACGACATTTTCGAGAAAATTAAGAGTGAAAGAGGAGGTCTAGCTTCGATACATTTAGCCTTTTCGGAGTTTACTCAGGGCGTCGCTGCGCACTACGATTTCTATAAGTCCATAATGCTAAACGAAGGTCTCCCTCTTGGAAGATCAGACCGAGAATTTCTGGCCGTTGAAACCAGTCGATTGAATCAGTGTCCCTATTGTGTCGCACATCACGCGGAGGCTCTAAAGCACAGCGGGTCCGAACCTGCAGGGGGAAAACTCGAGATTCTAAAAGCACTGGCGCACACAATGACTTTGGAGCCATGGAAATCATCCCCTCTTTTTACCCAGTTTATCGCTCAGGGATTTTCACAGGCCCAATGGCAGCATGCCGTAATGGTCGTATCCTACTTTAACTTCGTAAATCGGTGCGCCCATGCAATGAATCTAGAAATAGAACCGGACTTCAAGGACACCTGTCGCTGATGCCCTTGCGATTTGAAAGTCTGAGTCGCAATCCAATCGCCGTCAAACATATGACGAACCCGATCCAAGGTGGGAGTATAGTGAGTAAAAAGCCACCGAGACTGAGTGTCGAGAGAACTAGAATTAGAAATAGGCGCCAGTGAATTTCAATGGAAGCTAAATGCACTCCCATTCCGCTGAAGTTTATCGCCAGCGACACGAGATATCCCCCGACAAATAGGATGGGCCAATACTTTTTCACGACTCAGGAAATTCGACGAAGAGCCATGCTAATTCCGCCTCCAGCTATGAAACCGAGAAAGCCATTTCAACGCGATTTGCGGAGCATTTTGTTTCTTCCAGACACCTGCTACGTATTTGTTAGCTTCTGCAAACGTGGGATAAATGTGAATGGTTCCCAGAATTTTGTTGAGTCCCAATCCGTGCTTCATTGCGGTAACAAATTCTGAAATTATGTCGCCCGCGTGGTCGCCCACAATTGTCACGCCCAATATTTTGTCTGATCCGAGCTTTGTGAGAACTCGAACAAAACCATGGGCTTCGCTTTCTGCAATAGCGCGATCAAGGTCATCAATGCCATAGTGAGAGATCTCATATGATATGCCTTTTTCTTTGGCTTCGATTTCATTGAGGCCAACTCGAGCCACCTCGGGATCTGTAAAGGTACACCAAGGGATGACTCGATAATCGACTTTATAAGTTTTAAACGGGCTAAATAATGCGTTCACTGCCACGTACCACGCCTGGTGGGCCGCCGTATGAGTGAATTGATAAGGCCCGGTGACATCGCCGCAAACAAAAATATTGGGATAATTCGTCGTTCGCATGTAATCGTCAGCTACGACAGTTCCGCGATTGGAGATTTCAATATTCAGTTTTTCGAGACCGAACCCGGTGACATTGGCTTTTCGGCCAAGCGCGACCAGTATTTCGTCAAACGGAATTTCTACCTCGCGTCCTTCGAATTCACATACTAATATTTTTTTTGCAGAATCGACCCGCAGAGCCTTGTGACCTGTACGAACCGAAATATTCTCTTTGCTAAATTTATCTGACACATGTTGAGAAACCATTTCGTCTTCACGAGACAAAATGCGGGAAGACATTTCGACTAAAGTCACCTTTGACCCGAAGCGCGCAAAACTCTGCGCAAGTTCGCAACCGATGGGACCTCCTCCCAGAACGATTAAACGTTCCGGAAGCTCGCGAATATTCCAGATATTATCACTGGTCAAAAACGAAATCTCCGAAAGACCTGGGATAGAAGGAACAAGTGGCGAGGCTCCGGTTGCGACAACGATATTTTTGGTGGTGAGTACTTTACCATTCACTTCAACTTCATATGGCGATTTTATCTTTGCTGCTCCGATAATGCAGTCGACACCAAGGCCCGCGTAGCGCTCCACAGAATCGTGGGGCTCGATATCTTTTATGACATTCTGAACTCGCTCCATCACTTTGCTAAAATCAAAAGTGGGGTTATGCCTGTCTAAGCCAAATTCCTCTGCACGCTTAAAATAACTTAAAATTTTTGCCGACCGAATCAGCGCCTTGCTGGGAACACAGCCGGTATTGAGGCAGTCGCCCCCCATCTTATGCTTTTCAATGAGAGCCACCTTAGCTTTTACGGCTGCGGCAATATAAGATGAAACAAGTCCCGCTGAGCCCCCACCGATCACGATCATGTTATAGTCAAATTTGCTTGGGCGTTTAAAATTTTTGAGATGTTTTCTAGACTTGATAAATCCGATCACGGATTTTGAGACAAATGGAAGCACGCCTATTAGAGCAAACGAAATCAGAAGCCCTGGAGAGAGAATCCCTCGTAGAGAGGTGATTTCAGCAAGCTCGGTGCCGGCATTAACGTAAACAGCAGTGCCAGCAAGCATACCTAATTGGCTCACAAAAAAGTACGTCGCTGTTTTTATGGAAGTGAGTCCCATCACCAGATTAATTAAGAAAAATGGAAATACGGGAACTAAGCGCAATGTGAAGAGATAGAATGCTCCCTCTTTTTTAACACCGGCGTTAATACTTTGAAGCCGATCCCCGAAGCGCCTTTCAACAAAATCCTTAAAAAGAAAGCGTGACGCAAGAAAGGCAAGTGTCGCACCGACAGTGCTAGCAAAGGAGACAATGACGGTGCCTATCCAAAAGCCAAACAGCATACCTCCAGCTAAAGTTAAAACGGTGGCGCCGGGAAGCGAAAGACCCGTAGCCAACACATAAATAAGAAAATAAATTCCAATTGTTTGCCAGGGATTTGCTTGAAAATAAAGTTCAAGCAAATCCTTCTTTGACTTCAAGGTTTCGATTGTCAGCAGTTGATCAAGATTTTGCGATTTCGCGAAAAGGAGCAGGCCCAGTGCCACAGCAATAAACCCAACCTTTAGAACAACTTTTTTCATTTTAAAGCATCCTTTCGCAGCAATTTTTCTTACACATCTGTAAGTGGCGCTCAGGCCCATTTTATTACAGTTAAATTTAACTGTAATAAAATGCCTCCCCCAACCACTTACTTGCGTAGGCATGTCAGTTCAAAGGAGTGTATATGCATCTAAACCACAAACAAATAGCTTCAGTCCTTGGGTTCCTGCTCTGCTTCGCCGCGGCGGGATCAGATGTCTTTGCGAGCGGAACTGAGGAGCCTGTTTATGTCCCATCTGCGCGCTCCATTAACCATGACCATGCGGCCTGGACCAAGGTCCTTAGCAGGTATGTTACCGTCGAGGGCGGGACTAGTGTGGTCGACTACAAAAGACTCAAAGCCAACCAGCGAGAGTTGGATTCTTACATTGAAACACTTCAGTCTGTAGCCGGCACGGAGTTTAGGGAATTTTCTGGTGACCAGAGACTGGCATTTCTCATTAACGCGTATAATGCCTTTACCCTTCGACTTATCCTAAACAATTATCCCGATAAGATGACGAAGACAGAGACCAAAATAGTTGATGGGAAAGATCAAACCATCTCGATCCGCTCAATACGAAATATTCCCGTTTCGCGAGGATTTTCGAATTTGGGAGCATCGCCATGGAAAGACAAATTCTTTAAGCTATTTTCCGACGAGCACAGTCTGGATGAGATTGAGCACGAGATGATTCGCGCTAAGTTCAATGAGCCCAGAATACATTTTGCGGTAGTGTGTGCCTCAATAGGTTGCCCGATGTTAAGACCTGAGGCCTATGTGGCTGATCGCCTGAAAGATCAGCTAGAGGATGCAACGATCTCCTTTTTAAAACTAAGACCAGGGCATCGCTTTGACCCCCAAACGAAAACACTATACCTATCTTCTATTTTCGACTGGTACGGAAAGGATTTCGAAAAGACCGGAGGCACCGTCAAAGACTTTGTTGCACAAAGAATGGCTTCTAATCCTGACGAAGCAAATCTGATCAAAAGTAGCGACACTAAAATCAAGTTTCTCGACTACGATTGGTCACTCAACGAAAAAAAATGAATCACGCTGTAAGAAAATTGCAAAAATCTCCACTTATTGATGTGCGGATTGTATCCCACAAAACTTCAATGAGGAGGATTTTATGAAGCGTCTTTTAGCAGTATTAACGTTGGTGCTCGGAGTTGGCGCACATGCGGATGGATTTAAAATTGGCCTGGGCGGATATTGCCCAGTTGGATTTGTAAAAGCCGGAAAGAGCGTATTTGGAGATCCAAAATTTGCATCTGAATATGAAGGCACGACGTTTTACAATTCAAGTGCCGATGCTAAAAAAATGTTCGACAAGGACCCAGCTAGCTTTGTTGGTGCAATCAAGTACAAAGGATTCTGCGCGACGGGCCTAGCCATGAGCAAAAAGCTAGAAAGTGATCCGTCGATTTTTTCAAGAATAGATGGAAGCATTTATTTTTTTAGCAGCAAAGAAGCTAAGACAATGTTCGACAAAGACCCGAAGAAGTTCATTGGTCAAGCGAATGCGGAATGGGCGAAATTACAATAACAAACTCTGCCGTTTAAGTTCATGTCCAGCGAACAAATGGACCGCTGGATATGAACCAGATTTTTGCGATTGCTGCTCTCCCGTTCTTCCGTTCAATACTTTTTGTAGACGCTGCAATTTGTAGGCAGGCTTCATTCCGCCGAAAACATTAGCAAAACTAGCCTGCTACGAATCTGCTTGAGTCTCTAGTATGGTATAGGCTGTACAATTTGGTAAGGAGCAGAGATGGAAAAGAATAAGGAGACAATGACTATAGGGGCACTATCCAAAATATCTGGTATTGGGATACAAACAATTCGATATTATGAGCGCAAAGGTCTGCTAAAACCCGTAACTCGAAAAAGTTCTGGGTACAGAGTTTTCAATTGGGACTCCTACAAATCGCTTCGATTTCTGAAACATGCTCAAGAGTTGGGATTTTCACTTTCCGAAATCAAAGACCTATTACGACTTAGAGCCAATAAAAAGTCCAGCTGTGTGGATGTTCAAAGTAGAGCGAACAAACATCTCAAAGGTGTCGAGGAAAAAATTGCGCAATTAGGCATGATACGAGAGGTACTCTCCGAGCTTATCCAAAAATGTCGATCCCGAGAGGTAGATGATGCCTGTCCGATACTAGATTGCTTTGAAAAAATGGAGGACTCTCATGGGCCTCGATAAAATTGAGAATAAATCTGGCTGGCTTGTTGGCGGTGGAGTTCTGGCTTCAATCGTCGCCTCTATCTGTTGCATCGGTCCACTAGTGCTTACGGTATTGGGAATATCTGGAGCTGCGGCGCTTTCAAAATTTGAGACTCTTCGAATCCCAATGATTGTGTTTGTTTTGATTTCGTTTGGAATCGCTGGTTTTTCTCTTTATCAGAAAAGAAATAGTTGCGAGCAAGGTTCGATATGTGCTGATCCCAGCAAATTCAGAAGAATGGTCGCTTTTTATTGGATAGGATTGGTGATTGCGATTTTGGGAATTTCGTCCCCGCAATGGGTTGTTTTTCTTTTTTCATAGGGAGCTTAGATGAGATTTTTATTTTTAACGACATTGATCTTGACGGTAATCGGAAGAACATTTGCGGCTAGCGCGCATGAGGCATGCTTTACGGTTCAAGGTATGACATGTGCCACATGTGGCCTCACCCTTAAGTCTGCGGTCAAAAAACTAAAAGGCATTCAAGAGGTAAGACCATCCGTCGAAAAGGGAGATGCAATCATTCAGTTTAACGGACAAGAGGTCAACGCTCGGGCGATCCAGAAAGCTATTGATGACGTCGGTTATAAAGCTACGCCCAAAGAATGTAAGAAAATCTAAGTATAGAAGGTGAATCCAAATGGACTACAAAAAAATTGATCCCGCACTCGAACTTATGAAGGATTTTGGAAAAATCACCGGCGGAATACCCGGCCTGATTGATCAAATGAGACAGAAATCTATTTTTTCCGAGAGCAATGTACCACAGAAATTCAAGATACTGACGGCAGTCGTCTGGGCAATTTCCGCGCGATGCGAGCCATGCTTCAAATATTATATTCACCATGCGATCAAAACTGGCGCGACAGAAGCGGAGCTCGGTGAGTTTTTAGCCATCGCCTCTACTATGGGTGGATGTGTTGGTGAAATGTGGGCACTTAAGGCGTACAAGGCGTTCAAGGAATACAGTGGAGACTCTTCCTCTAACGAGGCCCCTTCCTGCTGCGATTAGCGGGCGTAGTCGAATCATTTGAAAGAGTCGGAATTGTAGATAGAAGCATGCGGGTCCGAATCGTATCCCCTTGATTCTTAGAATCATTAATGTGCGCATGAGCCTGGTTCTCGAAAAAATGTCTGTCACTGGACCGCTCAGCAGGGGTGTTTCACAAGCGACGTACTGCGATTTAAGATTTTTGTTGTATGATCTAAGACGAGGCAGTTTGCGGGGGGACAAAAATGAAAGATCGATATTGGGACCACGTCTATCTGAAAAAGAAAGAAAATGAAGTAAGTTGGTTTCAGGAGAATCCTAAAACGTCCATTGATTTAATCCAAGAGTTTGGCCTTCGTTCTTCAGACAAAATTATTGACATTGATGGCGGCGATTCTCGTCTCGTAGACAATCTGTTCACTCCAAAGGGCGTTACCCAAAGCTTCGTTTACTGTGGCTTTCTCGAGTTGTTCGTGCCGATGAAGAGTTAAAGGCATGAGTAGGCCGAAAGACTCCTATTTTTGCTTTCGATCCCAGTAACAGATGTTTTGTGCATCCTTTAACGAAGCGGTCTCTAGCAGCGTGAGACAGGACCTGAGAAGTCCGGTCTTCCATTCCAGCTCGGGAGAGATTGGAAGTTGCGAAATGTACACCAACCTTCGGATCACTTCCACAGCAGCAAAACGAAAAATCAAAGAGCGCTCTATTTTGGCATGGACGCAAATGCAAGAATCAATATGCGCCAACAAAGATACTAACGTCGCTGTCGCTTGCCCTGCCAGCATTGCGTGGGCCAAAAGAACCCCGTAGTCCCATTCCGCACGGCCAAAGAAACAAAACTCAGAATCCAAGACAACTATCTTTGACTCATTCCCAGATCCCACCTTCACCCAACTGCGCGGGTAAAAGTCGCCATGGACGAGCGTTGGCGCATCCTGAAAATAGACGGAGCCTAAAGCTAAAGCTATTTCCGAGTACGGTTTTTTAGCCATCCCATCAAAGACAACTTTTGAAAATCCGGGCGTCATTTTATCAAGCATCGACCAATATGGTGTGTCGGTGAAAGGCAATTCAAAAATGTATCGGTGGTTAAGCTCTCGCATAGCCAGGTTAAATGGCACCTCTGAGATTTCTTGATCCAGATCGTGAAGTCGCGCTAGGTAACTCAGAAGTGTTCCAATTTCTTCCGGCGTAAATTCGCGATGAAGGTAGATGAGCTCGAAATCTTGACACTGACCAAGATCTTCCATCCACACGATCTTTCTGTCGTCATCCACATGCAGAATCGTTGGTGATTGCCGTTCCAAAATTGCATTGCGACTCACATTTTTAAAATAGAAGGCTTCTGCTAAGATACGATTTGTGTCTGCAGGAATGTCTGGGAAAAAGGCACAAAAGGGAGGCGACTGCTTGGCGACAATAGCGGTGCCCCGGTTCCCCCGCACGCGCAAAGTGACATTCATAAATCCCGGTCCAGCTGGTTCAACACTCACAGCAGTACCCAAGTGGTCCAGAAGCCCGACCTTATCAATCTCAGCTGTCCATTTTTCAAGTGGCCAGGACCGTATCAAGTCTATCGGATTCACCGCAGGATATCCTTCGAATCGGAAAGAAGACCCACCGTGATCCTTTTGCTCTCTGCTGGCAGATCAGTCATTTCGTGTGTGACAAGGAGACAAGGCAACTCTTGGTCCCTCACACATTGAAAAACAAAAGCTCGAAACTCTAATCGAAGCAAGGGATCGAGCTTTGCAAAGGGTTCATCCAGCAACAACGCTCGCGGATTGCTGAGCAGTGTTCGAAGAAGACTCACGCGTGATCGTTGCCCACCAGACAGAGAGGTGGGCCGTCGATCGACATACCCTTCAAGGTCAGCCTTCTTCAGCATTTCGCGTACCCGATGCAGACGAGTTGCACGCGGTTCGTGTCCTTGCATTCCAAATAGCAGATTTTCGCCAACCGACATATTTGGAAATAAAAGATCGTCTTGAAACATGAGTCCGAGCTTTCGCTCTTGAGGTGACTGCTTATCCAGTCGAATGCGGGTCTCGTCATCCTTACCTATCCAGATTTCCCCAGAAGCGCTAAACTTTGGATCTAAAACTCCCGCGCAATAGCTGAGAAGGCTGCTTTTGCCTGAACCGCTGGGACCTAAAACGCCCAACACTTCACCGTTAGCTATTGTAAGTCTTTCGATCTGAACCAAAATCCGCAGTGGACTTGCGATCGATATATTCTTTAGAATCATCGGCATGTCGATCCCTCCGGCCTTTGAGAAAATAGCGAGCAAAATAGAAATACTGCTGCGGGGAGCATGGCATTGGCTAAACCATAAACCGCAACCCAACGCCGGTTTCCACTGCTGAGCGATGCGACAGTCTCGGTGGCCAAGGTCGTCCAATCTCCACCACCGAGCATGATTGTCGGTAAAAATTGCGAGACACTCACTGCAAAGCCCACAGCAAACGCCGCAGCGATGGAACCTTTCAGCAACGGTACGCGGATTTTCAATAAAAATACGGTTTTACTTTTACCTAGGGACGCAGCCACCAGAGCAAGCCTCGGATCCACTTGATGAAAAGCCTGCTGGAGTACCAGAAATACATAGGGAAAGACAAAAAGCATATGGCCCAGAAATACCGCAATGGAGGGATGATAGATTCCAACACGCGAAAGCATCGAGTCTAACCCAATGACAGCGATTAAAGCCGGGAAGACAAGCATAAGAAAAACTGCGGTCGTCGCGATCTTGGTGTGTGCTCGAGAATCAAATTCAATCCAAAGAAGAACAGTAGCAATCGACGCAAGAGCAGAGCTGACGGCAAGTCCTAAAGTCTGAATCAAAGTGCCTCTCATGCTGGAAACTCCCTCACGCGCAAACTCCAAGGTCCAAGCAGGAGGTATCGGCTGATCAATCGTCCAGCTGTCTCCAAAAACCCAAAGCACCAAGGCCACGACAGACAGGATCAACGTAAATAAAATAAATAAAAGCATGGGTGACAGCGGAAGTGGGCGCTTTCCAATTTTGCCTTTACTCAAGAGCCAGCTTTTGAACCGGCCTAAACTCCAAAGCGCCCCTTCCCATCCGAAAACTCCGAGAGCGACCAAAGCTAACAACATCAGTGCTCCGCCAGACACTAAAGCCTGCGTCGACTCTCCGGGGTCCTTGATCCAATCCCACAATACGAGCGCGAATACAGGGGGGTTCGTAGGGCCAAGGACCACCGCGACATCAACGACACAGATTGAATACCCTAGGACAGCCCAAATTGCGTATCGCAGTCCATGCAGCACCTGCGGCCATTCGACCCACCACCAACTCGTCCAATTTGATCGGCCCAAACTATTGACGATCTTTCTTGATGCTCCCACTGAATCTACCAGCGGAAGTCCCACATAAATTAAAAACAGAGACTCCTTCATGCCAAGAAAAAGACTTAACGTCCATGCTCCGACATCATGATCCAATTGAAAGGCATACTCTCTGCCGGGAAACAGGGAGCCCAAAACACGCACGAGCCAACCGCTATCTCCCACAAGTAGTAATAGCCCTGTTGCGAGTGAAAGGTGAGGAATGGAAATCAACGTTCCCAAAGCCCCAGTCGTCCACCAAGAATGTTGAGATCGAGATTTCGCGAGCCGAAACCAGCCCAGTGCCATACCAGTCAATAGGATTGCGAGCGCCGTACTGACCCAACCAACTTTCAACGTCAGGACCGCAGCGCCCATCGTGTAATTTGAAAAGAGGTCAGCCAGAGCACCTGTTCCGGAGGACGACGGCGATCCTAGAAATGCTCCAAGCATGCTGAACGCAGCAGGAATAAAAAACAGAATCAGAACAAAAATCCTCGAGACCCAAATCAACCCGCGACTCCGTATCGTCTTTGCCATTCGCGTTCAATATACTCCATCCAGCAGGCATGAGGTTCGTTTTGCGCGGGGCCACGCAAAGACAAAGCCGGAAGTTTTATGCCCTGAGGTACTTTTGCAGAGTCCAACACTGTAGGGTCGCCCCAATTTGCCACGTCAGCCTTTCGAACCTGTGCTTCTGGCGAAGTCAGATGGTTGATCCACTGAAGCGCAGCCTGCTGCTTTTGCGAGTTAAATGGTATCGCTAAAAAATGAACATTAGCGATACCACCTTTTTTAAAAGTCGTCGCATAGGCGCCCGCGGGAAGTTCTTTTTTCAGAATCAATCCATCCACTTCAAGAGGATTGAAGCTCATTGACATCAGAAGCTGCTGGTCCATCAGCATTTGATGTAAAACTTGAGTGGAAGCGGGGAAGGTCTGAGCCTTCCGCCAAAGAAAGGGGTGCAGCTCGTCCAGAAATTTCCACAAAGGGGCGGAAGCACTCGACGTGGTATCCGGAGTACACGCCTTTTGGAGGTTGCTGGATGTAGAAAGCTCCAAGAGGAGCTGCTTTAGAAATGTTGTGCCATGAAATTGCGGGGGCCTGACATAGGTGATTCGACCAGGGTTGGCCTTTGCATATGCCAAAAGCTCTGTCGCCGTCTGCGGCGCCAGAGGCGTTCGCTTGCGATCCCAGATAAACACGAATTGGGCGCGTCCCCAGGGAACTTCAAATCCTTCGGTGACGGTAGAGAAATCGTTCAAAAACTGCGGGTCAGTCAAATTCATGTACTTTCGATTTTCAATCTTGGAGAGGAGCGGACCTGCCAGCAGGCCACTCTTTTTCATGGTCGCAAAATTTTCGCCGTTGAGCCAAACAACATCAATAGTACCCTTCGTCAGATTGCCTGAAGCTTTGTCCGACTGCACCTTTTTGATAACTGGCGGTAAGTCGTCAATCTTGATGTGCTGGACTTCAATACCCATCAATTTTTTAAAAGCTTCCGCTTCCGCTGCAATGTAGCGATTGATGCGCGGATCGCCACCCCATGCATGGAACTGAATCTTGACTGCGTCAGCTTCGAGTTGGTGGTTTATAAAAAACAAGGCCATAAGGACAAAAGTAAAGATACGAAGCACTCTCATAATTAACCCTTCACTGCGGCGACCTTGCTCTCTGGAGCAATTCATTTCAATCTCGAAACCAGGACGTCAATAAAAGTTCTGTCCACACGCTCACAATATCTATCGGTTCCCGTACTCTGCGTGGAATTAAACTGTGCCTCCAAGAAGAGTTTGGTTCTGAACGGAACCCTCGGAAAAGTATCGTCTGACCTCTTCACAAGTTTTGTCCTGATATTGTCACTACAGGAAAAAAATTGCGGATGACTGATGTATCCAACAAGAAGCGTGTCGAAAGGGATAAAACCGTCGAGTCCGGTAAAGAGTTTCCAAAGACGAATCCATGTTTTACTTTTTTGGAAAAGCCAAGGGCCCGCAAAGTGACCTGTTCGTAGGTTCGCCAAGATCGTGTCATTTATCAAACTTTCTCGCATCGCCTCGGTCGGAATCATTGTTATTGGAATTTTCTGCTCTAAAATAAATCGGACCGACTCAACATCGTTATCAATATTTGTATCGGGTAAAATAACATTGTGAGGTCCAAGTCGCACGGGACTATTTGGTTTTCTCCCAGCCATTACCACTAGCTCTTCGATCTGTGGCCGAAGGCTCGGATTAAGTCGAATGGCAGTTGCGATGTTTGTGAGCGGACCCAATGCCAAAATCCGTAACCTCTCGCGAGACAATGCGGAACTCAAAGCATCCGATGCTTCCGTTGCCGTTCCAAATTGTTTCGGCGATCCCGCACCCTTCCATACCCTAAAAGTCATTGGAGAAAATCGACGAATGATGTCCATTGCGATCTGGTATTGCTTGCTGATATTTGCAATATTGCCATGAACAAGACTCACTCCAACGATCGATATTTCTGGCGACCTCATTGCTTGAATCAGAGCGTATCCATCGTCGACATCTTTTCCCGGTTCTCCGATGGAAAGATCAGAGTCGATCCAAATCCGCGTTTCTGAGTACGCAATACTGACAAAAAGCTGCGGGAGTAGCACAAAACAGAGTGTCCAAAGTGCAATAGATTTACGACTCAAAATTCCCCCTACATAATTTAGTCCATTTGCTTGTCCAATTATATTAATCTTGGCGAGACAAAACGACCAAGAAATTTCTTTCCTCGATTCCGAAAACGCCCACGAAATAAAAACGATCAGAATGAAACCGACCAGTCCAATCATTGTTTTAACTCCTTAAAGGCCAAAGCGACTCGAGCTATGACCGTAAAGATAAGAATCGCTATCCATACCTTCACCGAAGTTCCGATGTACTGCGGTGCCAAGAGAAAAATTGAATAGGCGATTCCTGTTTCTCCACCCTCAGCGAGCCCAGCCCCAAGTTTTAGACCACGATTGTCGTTTTCGGTGAGTCCAAGTTCCTTTTCCAACGAGCCAAGTGCAAGAGCACCTGTAATACAAAGAACATACAATCCCATGACCAGGATCCACTCTCCGTGCAAATTAGGAAAGGCGATCGAAAAGCCAAAAATCATTGCCGAGTAGGAAGCCATATCACATACGATGTCGAGAAATGCACCCAGAGGAGTTGCCTGCTGGGTCGCACGAGCATAGATACCGTCTGTACCATCTAGTAAGCGACTTAACCACCAGCCGATAAGGGCCGACGTGAACTCGCCTCTAGAAATTAGCCAGGCCGAAACAAGAGCGATGCTCAATGATCCGACCGAAATCATATTTGGCGTAAGCCCAAGAAAGGAGTAAAATCGTATTAGCTTTGTCGTATAAGCTGGCAGACCGGCGCGAAACCAGTTGTCTATCATTTGATGTCCTTTTCTAAATTGAACGATTTCATGTAGCTGTTGTCTATATAGTTCTTGAGGAGAAGTGCCATTTTTCCGGCGATAAAGTGTTTCCCAAAGATAGCGTGTGCGGAGCTTGGTCCACTCAGTAAAATATTGAGTTGAGCTTTCGGTGGTACATAGGGTTTAAGATCGGATATCGCGCCCAATCCGTGTCTCAAATTGAACGCCATAAGGCGCCCCTGCTGTACAGCAGTGACTCCCGAACGAGGCAAGAACTTGCTCGGCTCGAAGGTCGTGCAATCGCCTGCAGCGAAAACGTTAGAATGAGCTCTCAGGAAACTGTCCACCACTACAAACCCAGAAGAGTCCCGTTGGATGTTAGAGATGTCGATGGATGGTGGTGATTTCATGGGCAGAATGGGAAAGAGAAAGTCATAACGAAATGCAGATTTTTCGCCTTGAAAAATGAGGTGACGATCCTTTGTTTCAACCACATCGTGATCGAAATGAACTTCGACTCCTGCCTGTTGTAATGAGCGCAATAGCGAAAGAGATACTTTTGATTCGTAGTTTTTGGCGAGGGCCATGTCGCGAGTAAAGAGATGCACGCGACTTCGATTCGCGCCATTCTTCTTCAAACGTAGGTTGAGGGCCGTGGCTACTTCAATTGAAGCAGCTCCACCACCAACCACTGCGAATAAGAGCTCTCGACACGAAGAACATTCCCTTTGTACCTCTCGCCACTTTTCAACAAATGAAGTGATAGGTTTTACGTAAACGGATCTCACTTCTGATTCTGGATCCGTCGACAGTTTTGTCGGGACTCCCCCTACATTGAGAAACAGATAGTCGAACTCAAATGTAGTCCCGTCGCTAGCCAAAAGAATTTTCTTATCAGGGTCAATTTTTAGAACCATTGCTTGGACAAATGTAATCTTATTTAGTTTGCAGAGTCTCTCTAAGTCTATCGCTAAATCTTTGCTCTGAAGCTCGCCCAAAATAAATCGTGGAAGTAAGCCTGAATAAAAAGTGTTCTTTTCCGGAGAGATGAGAGTATAAGTGGCGTCGCGTCCATGTTGTGTGGACAGAGATTTAATGACCTCAAGATTAGCGTGTCCTGCCCCGACAAAAATTATCTTTTTCATAAAGTGCCCCAGTCTACCATATTGCTTTCCAATCGTGAGGAAGGAGATTCCACTCTGCCCCATAAATATGGGCAACTTTTACTGGCTTTCCTTGAGACCAAAGCTGCTTTCCGGAATGAGCCCAAAGCAAAATTCCGCCCCTTAAACTAAATGCATTAAATCCCTTTCGACGGAGATCGATAGCTGCTAACCCACTACGATAGCCGATAGTGCAGTAAACAATTATTTCATTGTTTTTATATTTTTCGGATTGTTGCTCGAATTCTGCCACAGAGATCGAGTTTTCTATTCTGGAAGTATCCATTTCTTTCTCAGTTCGGACATCCAAAATTGTGACTTTTGTAGAAATCAAGTTGACCTGATCCGCCTCCACGCTTGGAATTTCTCCCAACGCCTTCTGATAATCGGACAACATATTATTAATAAGATTTCTTTTTTCGACGTCGGATTGAGGCGTCTGACTAATGCCCATGAAATGGCCCAATGAATGACCAAATGTTCTCCACACCACAGTCGCGAAGATCAATAAAACCAAGGAAATCCATATAGCTCTCCTCTTTGTCATGCTGAATCCTTCCGAGGCGCCTTGTGATAGCCGATTCCTACTAAATCGATTGAATGCGGAATTCCCGAGATATTTTCATTTGGTAAGGAAATGGCGGCTTCAGTAGGCGCAAATCCTTGTGTAATCGCGATTTCCATAAGCTTGCTCGTGACAAGAGCCCTGTATCCCGATGATTTGGTGTGCTTCTCCACTTTGGCGCTTAAATTGACAGCCTCGCCAATAACAGTAATTTCCATGCGGTCTTCGTGGCCAATCACGCCAAAAATCACTTCGCCCAGTGCCACAGCGATTCCAAAATCGAAGGATCTACCTTCTTTGGACATCTCGGCCCGCCAAATATCAAGACGTCTATAGATACCTTCAAGGGCAAGCATTGCATCTTTTGCGAATGATTGGCTGGTCGCTACCGCTCCAAAATGGGCTAGGACTCCGTCTCCCATATACTTATCGACGCTGCCGTTATTTTTGAATATTTCGGCAGCGACGATGCGCTGATATTGTCCCAGGTAACCGACAACTTCTTCTGCAGAAATTTCATAGGAGAGCTTTGAAAAGCCCCGGAGATCAATCATCATCGTTGCTGCCGTACGTTTAGATCCCTGGCCCGGAGAGATTTCTCGATCATGGCCTGACATTGACTGAAACGCCGCCTTACCCACAAGTCGCTCCATAGTCAAAAATCGAGACGATTGTTCAGCAAAGTTTGTAAGCAATTTCTTCTTCCTGTAGACGGCTAAAGCGCAAACGAAAGTGACTACTGCTAGGACAAATATTTTTTCTAACTCCGCCCCAACTAGAACTCGATCTGGAAGCAGGTACTCGGAAAACTTGCGCGTAATTATGATGTCCTTTTGTGAAACGGAATAGACGAGAACAAGCAACCAACAGAAGCTGGAGAGCAGGCTAACAAAGACTATTTTAATAAAGTTGTACGACAGACAACGCACGCAAATGAGGAAGAAAAAATAGAGGAATGTCGGAGCATGCAAACTAAGAGGCACTGGGCGTCCATACTGAATGTGGAAGAGAAAAATGAGCGTAGTGAGCACAAAAACGTCGAGTGCGAGAAATATGTATGACAGGCTCGGGGTAGATTTTCGGTTCGCAGTGACAAAGTAACGTAACGCAAGCCAAGGTATGTAGAACGAAAGCAGAATTTTTACCGGCTCGAAACAAACTTCCGATGACCTAGAAAATCCTTTTGGGGTGAGGAGATATAAACACAAAGCTAAAATTGCGAGTGCCAATTGGGCGACCGCTGCAAGTTTCTCAGCCTTCAGCTCTTCTACTATGATAAACCGTTCTATTTTTGTCTTCACTGAGCGTCCTCTAAAGATATTGCATGCGGAAATCGCTTCTGTTCGATTCTCTTAGAATACAGCCACCAAACCCAAAATCCGAAAAATACTGCGTACTCAATTGTTCGAAACCATGGTGCCAATTCTGGCGTCCAGTGCCATGAGTAGGCCGCAACGACAAGGTACGAGAAAACGAGCCACGGGGTATGCCCTGTGAATATCGATAGTGGAAGAACCCAAAGCACGTACCAAGCATTCACCACAGGAGAAAGTAGTAGAAGAGTTCCGATGAGTCCTAGCGATGATTTTGGAATTTCTTTTGGATCCTTGCCGCCTTTGAATTGCCATACGCTGTAGAAGAGGAAAGCGACGCCAAGCGCGACCTTTGTTACAAAACGGTTATCCAATGAACTACTCAGATGAACACCGGTCAAACTCAATGATGATATGAGGTAGTCTACGACCACGGTAGCAACCTGAAAAATGCCCGCATTGAATTTCCAATATTGCGCAAATGTATGAGTCCCAGAAAATATATCTGGGCTAGTCAGAAGAAAAGGAGCGTAGAGACCAAGCAAAATTGAGAAATAAAGTGCTAGATGAGATTTCCATTTCTCATCTGAGCGAGCAATCAACGGTACCAACACAATCGGAAACAGCTTTACAGAAGTCGCGAGTGATAGTGCTGCCCAACCTAACTTCATCCGCCTGACCCAAAAAAAATACAAGGTTGTTGTCAATAACAACACCACGAGAGCATCGAGGTGAATCGAGTTCGCAATTTCTTTGATCACCAGAGGATTAAGCAAATAGAGAAAACTCAGACTGGGGCTTTTTCCTGCGGAGATTAGCCATTTGTAAAGTACAAACCAGGTCGCAAGGTCGCAGCCTAGTAAGAATACTTTCAATGCAATTACTGAGTCTGAAAACAGTAAATGAAGACCGGCAAATGTTAGAACTGCGCCTGGGGGGTATATCGTCTTGATATCACCCCATTGAATATTCTGTCGGTACTGCACCGAGAGCCCATCAAGTGCGGGGTCCTCGGGCGCAAAGGTGTAGGGGTTAAAACCGCTTGCCAGTACGCGACCATCCCACAGATATCTCCAGAAGTCGTTTTCTAGAATTGGAGGCGAAAAGGAAACAACAACTCGGGAGGCGACCCCAATAAAGATAAGTATCCAGGGAAATTTGTTTCTAGGACTCGGAAGCAGCCTCGCAATCCAGAAAAAAACACAGAATTGGACTGAAAACAGAATCGCTAGCCCAACAAACTCGTGAGTCCAATTTCCGACAAAGAAATAGCCAAGCGAAGATACAAGTAGGATTATTGGTGCGATGCTTCCAAGCGCCCTATGTTCAAAAATAATTGTTACTCCCTGTAAGAATTTAGGCCTAGCGCCCACTTATTGTCGAAACACCGAATTACCGTACGTTTGTAAGTGTCTCCTAAGGGGGAAATCTTACAGAGGCGAGCAAAAATATTAGCATTTGCGGAGCCTTGATCGTTCAGTCCAAGAAACCTTGAGTCCACAGGGCCGGGCATAGGTCGCCCGGTGATCTCGAGAAGGGAAAAAGTGAAACCTACAGAGCGCCAATCGAGAATCTCCCATACTTTCTCAATTGTCGTACCCATTTTGAATGAGCGCGAAATCATTCAATCCACACTCGATTATCTTTGGCTGATCAGTGCTGAGCTAAGTGCGGCAACCAAAGACAATTGGGAGTTTGTTATTGTCGATGCCGGAAGTGCCGACGGAACTGGGGAAATACTCAGGAGCGTTCAAGCACCACCGAATTGGATACTCGTCCAGGGCAATATCGAGAAACCTTCTGTAGGAAAAACAGTTTCTCTCGGAATTTCAAAGGCATCGGGCTCCATCCTACTCATTTTGCCCTGTGACTGTCGATTGGGAATTGAGGCGCTTCTTGAAGTTGACGACCTTGCCCGCAGAAAAAATGTGATTTGCGGAGGTTTTCCGAAAACCTATGAACCGAGCTCTTCGCTTCTGAAAACCTATCAAGCGGTTCAGAACGTTGTTCGACTTAGAATGTTTCGACATGTCGTATGGACGAACGGTATCTTTTTTTCGAGAAGTCTCATCAACAAGAAGGTATTTCCAGTCTTAGGGTTTCTAGAGGACATTTTGCTTTCCGATCAACTGCGCAATCATCAGAACTGGAGCCTCTTGAAAAGCAGAATTTGGGTGTCTTCTCGCCGCTACTTTAAGCGCTCACAATTGAAAAGAATGTCATTGAATATCTTGATTCTAATTACATATAGGCTCAAATTTATGTCAGAAATTCAGCTTAGAGCAATTTACTACAAATAAGTTAGAGACAAGGTGATGCCGAAGTTACCCAAGACAAAGAAAAATATCGAAGTGTGCGAGCGGTTTAAGGAGCCAAAATCGTCATTTGTGCAATTGATGACCGCCCCTCAGGTGAAGAGCTGGCGCGCATTACTAGGGGCTTTTCAGTACGTCTTTTCTAATCTGGAGAAAGGCCTGACTTCAGAAGGCTATTCAATGTCTCGGTTTCAAATTCTCCTCACCCTGTATTTTGACGGACCGCATTCAGCGATTAATATTTCGCGCAAACTATTGGTAACGAGAGGAAATGTGTCGACGTTTCTCAAGCGTCTTTTGGCGGACGGACTCGTTGAGGCCTCTGACCGGTCAAAATCAGGTAAACGGCCATTGTTTTGCCTGACCGATAAGGGCATCGAAATCTTCGAATCCGTTTTTCCAAGACACATTGATCGCGTGAAGTCTCTAATGCCCAAACTGGATGCTTCGGTAATCGAAACTTTGTCTCAAATCCCCAGGGATTCGAAGAATTAATTCCTTGCAAGAACGCGGTGAGGCGTCTTAAAGGTTTATATGTAAACATTTGAGGGCGCTCGAATATGGCTATTCAACAGGAACAAAATTTTAGTGCACCGGAATTCTTCGCTCATTTGATAAAACGAGACAAAAGCGCAATTGAAAAGGTCGTGCGCGCATATACGGAACACCTTTACCGTGGAGCACTCGGTCTTGGCTTTAGCCCAGACGCAGCGGCTGAAGTTGTTCAGAGTGTTTGGGTCACTTTTTTTGAAGTCGTCTCAAACTTTGAAGGTCGCTCTCACATCCGAACATTTATATTCGGGATTCTTTATAATAAAGCCTCTGAGATGCGAAAAGACCAGGGGCGCTACGATGATAGCGACCCCATTGAAGAAGTCTTAGATCGCCGATTTGATTCAAACGGACATTGGCTTCGCCCACCAGTCGATCCCGAACAATTTATGATCACAAGCCAGACCATGGAGTTGATAAATAGCTGCATTGACCGTCTTCCGGTGAGTCAGCGTATGGCCTTTTGCCTTAAAGAAATCGATGATCACGGTAGTAAAGATATTTGTAATATTCTTGGTGTTTCCGTCACTAACCTTGGAGTGCTCTTGTTTCGCGCGAAAAATCGCTTAAGGGAGTGTATCGAGTCAAAGGGGCCCAAGCAGGCTTAGATGCCTAAAGGATATGGCAAATGCTTAAGTGTAAGGAAATTGTAAGAATCCTGAGCTCTGACGAACCCTTGTCGTTCTTAAGAAAAGCAGAGCTAAAAATGCATCTTGCTATGTGCGGGAATTGCTCTCGCTATGCAAAACACCTGAACATTATGCAGATTTCATTCATAAACCTATTTAAGCAGAAAACCGCAGTCGGCCAAAGTGAGGTTAAGCAATTGGAAGACAAAGTTCTTCATAATTTTCGCGCCCCGAATAGAAAGGGAGATCACTAAATGATGGATTCATCTTTGAGCTTTCGATTGCGCCTAAGTCTCTTCTCTTTAAGACTCGGAGTCTTTGTCGTCATGTTTTTCTGGACCTTGGATAAACTTATTAGACCCGAACATGCGTCTCAGGTTTTTGAGAATTTCTATTCGCTGGGCGGCTTGGAACAACATGCAATGAAAGTCATTGGAATTTTAGAGATGATTCTGCTGGCTGGCTTTTTGGTCGGAATCAAAAAGCGCTTCACCTATGGCGCGGTACTAATTCTCCATGCCGTTTCGACATTTTCTTCTTACAAACAGTATTTCGCGCCATTTGATAAAGGCAATCTCCTGTTTTTTGCCGCTTGGCCGATGCTCGCAGCATGTTTAGCCATTTATCTTTTGCGGGAAGAGGATAATCTCTTCACGTTGGCTCGTCGGTAATTTCGACAGGAGCACTTAGTGTTTCAATTCATGAAGAAAATATTCACAATGCCGTTTCCATGGAATCTTTGGGTGATGGTTCTTGGAGTCGTAAATCTCGCTGGCGGTATTTACTTTTTCGATTCGCTCGAGGGAAAGTTAGCTCTGATCTCAATCCTTGGAGCGATGGTCATAATGCAGGTTATTTTCTCTAAATTTGGTTTCGTTCGACTATTAGGTCTTGGGCACATTATTTTTTGGGTCCCGTTTGTTTCGTGGTGCGTTTTTCGTATCCTCGAATGGAACAGTCTCGGTTTCAATTTTCGAATCTGGTTATGTGCAGTGATTATGCTCAACTCAATTTCGCTGGCAATCGACTTTGTTGATGTTTGGAGATATCATCGGGGCGAGAGAGCAGAAATGTGAGTTGAAACTATGACCTCCCAAATAACCTCAAGACTCCAGTATAAATATGAATTTCACGGACGAGTATGGAAGCATAAAAGGTGACTGGTTCTTCGTAACTTTGCCACGAAGTCTTCTTTAAAGATTCGCCAGCAGGGTGTCAATTTGCCTCATATTCCAATCTCAACACCATCTCGAGTTTTTTCTTTATCGCTTTGTCAGTATGGGGCAACGTTTTGCCACAAGATTCTAGGCTGGCCTTGTATTTGCTATGTGGAGGCCATATGAAGCGATTCCCGCATTCTGAAAAGGAAATAATTCATGACGCCAATTGCTGAAAATGAAGGAGGTCGCTCAGATCAACATCCGCTTCGAGTCCTGGTTCTCTCAGGCTCGGGTCGACGCCAGTACAATTGCCCTGGGGTTGATTCGAAATCAAGAAGTCTCATGTTGAGAATGAAAGATCGACTTCCCAAAGAATGGAAAATAGATATTGAGGATTTGGGAAACGTTTATGGCCGTGCGCGAATACAGAGCTGCAACGCGTGCGTATCTACGTCCATGGCTCTTTGTGTTTGGCCGTGTAACTGCTATGAGCCTAATAATAAAAAAGAGCCCGATCTCATGTGGGATCTCGACTTATATTCTCGCCTTGATCTTGCAGACGCCTGGGCAATCATAGGCCCTGTGAATTGGTATGGTCCGACAAGTAATCTCAAGCTTATGTTTGATCGACTTGTCTGCATGAGTGGAGGAAATCCCCGAGAAGATTTAATAAATCATAAGAACCCTGAGCTAGCTATGACACTTGAACATAGGCCTGAGTGGAAAGAACTCAGTCTCAATCACCTGGAGGGCCGGACCGCTGGAATTTTTTGTTACGGCGACGGGGGCGGTGATGAACTGGATACAAGTGGCAGACCTAAAATTTTGCGTCACCCTGAGTATTTCAATTCTAATGAAGAGCCCTTCGAAAATGTTCGAGATGCCTATGCCCCCTTAGTTTGGCAGTGTCGATATGGCGGCGTGGAGGTCCCGGACCACCTATGGAAATATAAAGAATTTGGTCGAGAAAAAAAGTATAGTGATAACCAAGCAGAGCATATGGTTTTAGAACCGAGCGTTTATGAGAGTTTCGATTCATGGACCGATGAGTTTGGAAGTTTTGTTCTTCAAAAGGGAAAAGTCCAACCTGGTAAATTTAGGGCCCACGGTTATAAAGCTCCAAGTCATATGTGGGCGGACATTAAACTTAAATGGCGGGCTATTCGAATGAGTCTGGGCAAATCCATTGCTGATTCATCTCCCGGAAGGCAAGAGCTTATGAACCTCAATCGGGATGCGCGGTTTAATACAAAGCGCGGTGAAAGTGAGAACGTTGAACTATAGGTGGCAATTGTAAGGAGCGAAAATTACTTTGAGTATCTCTGCCGGGAACGCGAAGGACGTCCCCAACCGCGATTGGATTTAAAACTCCGAACGGATTCGAAGAGGAGTTCAACTAACCGTCGCGGTATGAGAGAAATTTCGAGTGGTCAGAAAACCCGGGCGCAAGAAAAATTGGCACAAGTCGGGAACGAATTTAATTTTTGAGCCCTACCGAACCGCTGGATTAAGCGTTTTCGCTGGCAATCTACTTTGTTGATGTTTGGAGATATCGACGAGGCGAGAGAGCAGAAATGTGATTTGAGATTATGACTTCCAAGATAACTTCAGGGCCCTATTCTAAATATAAATTTCGCGGACATGTGTGGAAGCATAAGGGACACGGTGGCTGGTTCTTCGTAACTTTGCCACGAAGTCTTTCTTTAAAGATTCGCAAAGATCACGGCTTGTCAGAAGAGGGCTGGGGACGATTGAAAGCCACGGCGAAACTCGGCAAAACAAGTTGGGCCACAGCAATCTGGTATGACTCAAAAGTACAAAGTTACCTTCTGCCGCTGAAAGCGAGCGTAAGAAGGTTTGAAGGCATTGAATCCAAGGCCATTGTATCTCTAGAGTTGAAATTCGAAATGGCGGATCGGCAATGAGCTCTTGGCCACTGCGGTAAATTCCCGCGACTGGTTTCAGAAGCTGAGGTAGAGCTTAAAGGTGGAATTTTGGGTAGAGCCTTCGAGCCACTCATATCCTTGATGATAAAGCGAATGGCTCCACGTGCCCTTTTTCATTTAAGTTCCTTGTGGAAAACGGAAAGCCATTTCGTGGAGCAAAACCAGATCTTGGTAAAAGTTCACAGGTTTGTTAGAAAAGTACTACAACGTGAATTCTACTGATTGGCATTTTTCTCTTTAAAATAGAAATACAGCGGCAGTGCACAGGAAAGGCCAACCGCGAGATTGAGAACTACGAATGGCCACCTAAGTGGCACTTTATTGTCATTCGAGTAAATAAAAATCCAGAACACCAGGGAACTGAGCAGCACATCCGATGAGAATCCCGCTGCAGCCCCATTTGCAAATAATGCCTGAGCAAAGCTCCCCAATCCAAATCCGACTTTCCTGAAATGATCCCAGAAAAACCAATAAGGAATGACTGCTCCAAGAAAACTTAACGTCAAATAGGCTTTTTTCATGCGTCTCTCCTATCGGCCATTGCCGGACTTATTTTCTAACGGACATGTTGAATACCCAAGCATGTAGTAAATTGAGCAACTTCCTAGAATGGAAGTGATAAAGAGCATCCCCGTAACCACTCCCAGTCCGATCGCAATTCCCTCAGAAATGCTTCCATAGAAGTACATGGCCGTAACGATAGGCAGAGGCAGCGCTCTAAGAAGTCGATCAATTTTTCCAACATTTTTCGTGCTTAGTATTTTCAACATAACTTACCTCCAAAATTATTAATTAGATTCCTCACTGCCGGTTTCATCATTTTGTCTCGCATGTACCATCTGATGATCGATGCCAAGGGCCAAAAGGGAACTTGATAGTATTGTCGCCAAACGACGAGTGATCCGTACTCTGCAGCGTCAACCGTAAATGATCCGAAATGATTTCTGATTGGCATTTTCAGAGTCGAACGTGAAAGGTCGGCATGGTACGAATATTTTTGATCTTGAACATACTCGACAATTTCCTCAGTTAATATCTTTCCATCAATCGCGCACTCACGTTCTGAACACGCGCCGATCTGACTTGGACCATTCTCTGAATTCGCGTGATTCCATTTTACCTCGTGAACATGAGAAAACCATTTTGGGATATCAATGGTTACGAGATCGAACGTCTTGCTTCTGGACAATTCCGTTAGGAATTTGACTTCAATCTGAAGCGGTGACCGCTTCAAATAGGCTCGCACTTCTGACTTTTCCGGTTTTGACATATTTCCTCTTTCTCTAGTTAAGGAACGATCATTCCTTAATTGGTTAAATTTTTTTAGCTCAAATTATCCACTATTTTTAAAACACCAGTAATATAGTTCTTAACAACGCCTTCAGAGACGCCCGCTCTTAAGAGCGAATTTATCGCGAACACGCTTCCTAGAAAAAAATGAGCCTGTTCTAAAATCTGAGTTTCGGATCTGCAATTCCGAAGCTGAGCATTTGTGAGTGCATCAACAAAATAGGATTCGATTTTTGAAATTGATGAATTCACGATTTTAGCTGCACCTCTATCAATCTTCGCTATCTCCATGGCACTAAAACACATTAAACAGCCGTACTTCGCCATCGGATGATCGAGGAGATGAAGAAATTGTTCAAAAAAGGAGCGAATAGCACCGAGATCAGCATTCTGTTGCCTCAAAGCGCGCGTGTTTACATCAATGACCTGAGAAATGTAAAGTTCCAGGCTCTTTTTCAAGAGGTTATTCTTGCCCCCGAAGACATTGTAAAGACCTGAACGCTGAACCTTGGTCGCCTGAACCAAGTCCTCAACAGAAGTGCCGGAGGCACCTTTCTTCCAAAAGAGGAGCATGGCCTTTTCTAAGGCTTTGTCCGGTTCAAATTCGAGATTTCGCGCCATACATCCTTTCGGGAACGATCATTCCTATAAACAGAATAATGGATAACCACAGATATGTCAAGTTAGCAGGTGTTCGATATGGAAAGTGCGCTGCCTCTCATGCACGTCTCAGTATGATTCGTAATTTGAGCTATGGTTAATGAGATTTTTTTTGCTTGAAGCGGGTAACAGTAAAGCTTTGCCCCAACTAGCGGACTGGCTGTGCTTCAATAACTTAAGTTGTGCGACTTGGACTTGGCGAATGATATTTGGCAGAAGACCAGTTGATGCGGCCAGGATTGCCAAAAGCGCGGCTACTTGAATTGCTCTATTTAATCCCATTAGTAATTCCCTTTTCTGCCTCATGGCGTTTTAAAATTTGTTTCACGACTTCATGTTTCCAACTTTTGCCGAACCGAGTGGAAATTTTGTGCTCATTCAATGTTCGAGCGATGGATCGAAACGAATGTCCCCCTTGCCACATTCTCCACATATCGAGGACCGTTTGACGTTCACGCGCGTCCACAACAAGTTTTCCATCCAGGTAGCAATAGCCAAAAGGAGTGTTTCCGGCGCGCATGACATTTGGTGAGTTTGAAATTGGTTCGTGGTTTCTACGGAAAGATCGTATGGCGGTGCCGCCCTCTATAAGGGTCTTGCGAACCGTTCCTTTTGGCATTCCGGTCCGTTTTGATATCTCCCCAAGTGAGAGCCCGGACTCGTAAAACGCGGTCAATTTCTCAATCTTGTTGACCTTATAGGAGAACGGGAGTTCAATGATTTCGTGAGGTTGAGAGAGTTGCCTATTGTCGGACTTGCTCCACCAAGTACCACAACAAGGTCCTGACCGGACACATAGGTTACAGATTGTACCGAAGACATAGGTAACACTTTCGCGCCGAAGGGGTTTTCGCCGGCTTCGACGCAATTTGATTCGTCATCAAAGTATCCCAAGTCATAATCCATAAAACTCACCATCCAGATCCTATCATCAACTTGCCTCACGCCGACACTTTGACCAGCAAAGACTCGACTAAAATTAATTTTTCGTCTGCCCACGCAGATTCGACCACATTGAGTGACCGTGATCGTCTTGTCGCGAAGTGGATATTCAACATCTGGAAGGGTCTCGGTAGGATCTTTCGGAGGCCCCATACCGATCGTTTGGATATTGCATTTCGAGATCCGGGTGCGGGCGCTCGTACCTGTATTCCTGCTTAAAAACTTCAAATTTCTCCTGCTGCTGCAAGAGATTTTGACCCCGGCTTTGTTGAGTTTTTTAGTGTATAGTTCGTGGCGATACAAGACAGCATTTTTATCTATTTTAACTATTCATAAATCTTTCGTATTATAGTTCATGTGGTGGTAGGGAGCTAATCACCTAACCTACGGAGGTTAAAATGCTGACTTCAAAACGAGCGACCTTACAGCCACTACTTGAATCTGAGAAAGGCATCCACCTTACTGTGTTTATCTCTGTTTTTGGTCCTTGGGCTTTAGCTATTTGATAAGTTCAAACTAGAGCGAACGGTCCGTCACTTAAGAGCAAATGGAGATTTTTGCCCATGAAAATAAAAACTGCACTTACAGTTTTCACAGCGCTCATTCTGGCGGTATTCGCCGGTATGGCAATTTTGTTGATAAGTACTTCAGATCTGCTTGTGCTAGAGGCAGCGAACCTTGCGCGCGCGGGAGAAAGCATTCGGGTATCAAAAGAAATTAAGAGTCATCTGTTGATCTACAATAGAAACGTTTTTCTTTACGCGCTCCACAAAGACCCCTCCCGACTGGAGATTAGCAAAGTACACCAAACCGCATTAGTTAACCTTATGGTGAGCTCAGACCAACTTGTAGATAACGAAAAAGAATCTGTGATGCTGAAAGAGGTAAAGGAAAAAATAGCCGATTATTTCAGAGCAAAAGATGAGAGTCAAAATTCCGATTTATCACCGGTCGAAAAATATAGTAAAATTAGTGAAAAAGTAGATTCTGCCATCTCTGCTATCGACAATATAATTGAGATCAATGCTTCACAAATGCGGGACCTGGTAGCCAGCACTAGTAAGCAAAATATAGCGTCGGGGCGTATGGTGTTCATGCTGCTTACCATTGGTAGTTTGATTCTTCTTAGCCTCGTTATTGCCACCGTCTCCGCTGTAACTCGACCTCTGGTAAACTTGAACAAACTTTTTTCGCATTATCGTACTGGGAATGACAGTGTGCTTGCCAAATCCAAAGGCGTTAAGGAGATTCGGGAGATCGCCAACGCCTTTAATTCTATGACCGAGCGCTTAGAAAAAAGTCGCACCGACCAACTTCGTTTTATTGCCTCGATCGCTCATGATCTTCGTAACCCAATTAACGCAATGTCTATGGGTTCCCATTTACTTAGGGGCTTGTGCCAAGGAAAAGAACGAGGAGTTGCTGAAATCATCTTCCGCCAAGCAAAACACTTAGATCGCCTTGTTGGTGACCTGCTTGATACTGCCCGCATTGAGGCCGGGGAAATGGATATTGAGCTTTCCTTACAGGATATAAGTTCTTTGATCAGTGACGCAGTTGAACTATACCAAACGGATTCTGGTCTACATAAAATCTATTTTGAAATGCCGAAAAACCCACTTATTTGCATGTGTGACCGAGGGCGCCTGTCTCAGGTAATGAACAATCTCATTTCTAACGCAATTAAGTACTCACCTAAGGGTGGAACTGTGACTATAAAAGTGCGGGAAGAGAAAACTCAGTTTGTGTTATCAATTACAGATCAAGGAATGGGGGTATGCCCAGATGATCTCAAAAACATTTTTAAACCGTTTCATAGGTCTAAAGCATCTAAGCATACTATTTTAGGTATTGGTTTGGGACTATCTACCAGCCGGCGAATCATCGAATTACACGGAGGCGAGCTAAGGGTTGAAAGTACTCTAGGCAAGGGATCCACTTTCTACGTTATCCTTCCCGCTCAAATCTCCCAGTCAGAAGGAACAAATTGGAGCGCGGGCGTTTAATTGGAGTCGATTCATCTAGATTGCATTGATGGCCGGCTGACGTTGTTTTCTCTTTCGACCGTACTACACTTCTTTGCATAAATGGAATGCTTGCAGGCGCTTGAACAATTCCAAGTAAGAATGTCTGAAACCAGTTCAAAAAAATCCCTTTGTCTCAAGAAAATTAAATCCGGAGCCCGCTCCAAATGCAAGTATTCCGAAATAAATAAAACATATTGCTGTCTGCACATACGATAAAATAACGAAAAGCCCATCATCCTCAAGATGAGCCAGCGCTTGAAATGCAATCATCCACGCGGGCAGCGCATTGGAGAGCGGAATTGGTAGAGGCAACGCAAGCAGAATAGCATTTATGATCAAGAGTGCCGCACTAATTGTCCGAAATGGTCCCTTAAACAAGAACCTCCATCGAGGATGAAGAACTGGAGTCAACTTCTCGAAAACCCTCTCAGAACTTTCCGCAATTCGACACACGGTGCGTGCGGAAATTTTCCTGTGAGCCCATCTCTTTGGTAGCCACGGCGATTTCTTCAAATAAGCGAGAACGGTCACCGCCGCAATTAAGAAACCAAAAGGCGTAGAGAGCCCGGGCAGTGGAATTGGTTGAAGGAAGGGGATGGTTAAGAAAGTAATCAAAACGTAATGACCGTCAGGGCCAAACACCTCAAAGATCTCTTTAAGGGTGGGATCTTTCGTCGTACACATTGCTTCGATCTCATCAAGATGATCGAGAAGAGGTCCGCGTACGTTATTCCTTCCCATTCAAAGTCCCTTCACGGTGCTGTGGATTTCCTGTCGAGACATCCTTGCCACCGGGTAAATTCAATCTCTTTGAGATGGATTCGGATAGCCCAAATACTTCTCGCTAAGCCGGGCATTTTGCCTCCAGTTCACCACTAAATATCGACCGAATCCAGCTATAAACAAACATGTTCTCTTATAAAAGGCCAGAACAGCCACTTCGACAGAGCCAGATGAAACTTCTGTTTCAAAGAACACTTGGACTGACAGTTGCAGCAACCGGGCATATGAATAGAACTGGGCCTTTAATTCGGGTTTTTATCTTTGCAGTTTTTTGCTCGGTGGCATTGGCTGAAGAACCACCGTCGCCTGCGGACTCTGACCCGCAGCCGATAGCTGTTGAAGAGGTCATTTCTGACAAGAAGATTCAACGTCGTCTAGCGGACATACTTGCCGCTGTTGGTTCCTATGAGGAGGTGACAATCACGGTGGTCTCGGGCGTCGCTATTTTATCGGGTCTTGTAGAGGAAGAACGGCAGATCGAGTGGGCTAAAGACTTAGCTGGGCGCATGGATGGAGTAGTAGCTGTGCAGAATCAAATCACCAGCCGCCCAAAGGGGATATTAGACCTTGCACCCGCTCGTGAGGAGATTGAGGGATTCAGTGCGGCCTTCATGCGTCGCCTTCCGACCATTGTATTGTCTCTAACTGTGCTGGCGATTGCTATGCTGTTGTTCTTTCTGGCGTCTTTTGGATTCCGTCGAACGCTCTCGAAAAGAATTACTAGTCCGCTGCTGTTGAACGCAACAGCAAAAGTGCTTGCAGTGCCAGTATTCTTTTTAGGACTTTATCTAGCTTTGAAAATTTCTGGCTTGGCAGGTTTGGCTTTCACAGTTTTGGGCGGTACGGGACTTTTGGGTCTCGCGCTAGGCTTGGGCCTAAAAAACAGCGTTGAAGACTACGTGGCAAGCATTCTTCTGAGTATCAAAAAACCTTTTCGTCCAAGTGATTGGGTCAGTATCGGCGAGTACGAAGGGATTGTTCAAAAGGTGACCTCGCGCTCGACTTTGATTATTGATTTCGCAGGCAATCACGTACTGATGCCAAACAGTTTGGTTTACAGGAGCACAATTTTAAACAGAACAGCGAATGCGAAAATGCGTTGTGATTTCGTGTTTGGCCTCGATTTTTGTGATTCGATAGAGGCCGCACAAGAAGCTGTCTTGGAGTTATTGGCCGAGAGCCCGTTCGTGCTAAAGGATCCGGAACCCTGGGTTTTGGTAGATGAGCTAGGCGGTTCTGCGATCAACTTACGGGTTTACTACTGGCTCAATGTTCGTGAAGTCAGCACTTTTAAGGTCACAAGCCATTTGCAGCTAGAGGTTAAGAATCGTCTTCTCGCAGAGGGCTTTCACTTTCCGGATGCGCAGAGAGAAATCGTATTTACCAACCAGTTACCCATTAGACGCGATTCGACTCCGCAGAAAGGACCAGGCATCAAAGCGGTGCTGGGGGGTAAGGCCCCTCGCCTTGATGAAGTACGCGCAGAGGTTTCAGAACTCAATCGCCAGGCACGCGAGTCTGATTTGCCAGATCAAGGTGAGAATGTCCTCTGAGCCAAGACATATACACGGCGAATATGACGGAACTAAATTAAACAGTAGAAAGTTATGTTAACTGTTCGGTTGTTTCTAACAGATGAAGCGTTTGGTCTACAACTTCACGAATGCTAAATGGCTTCTCAAATACAAGAGGCTTTCCAAGTTTCGCGATTTCAATTTTAATACCCGAGTCGACAAACCCTGAGATAAATACGAAGCGCGGTGAGGCCTTCGAAGCCAATCGAACTTTTTCAGCAAGCTCAATTCCGCTGAGGTGATCCATATGTATGTCGCAAATCACAGCATCATAGTCGAAGTGTTGAAGATGCGCCAATGCGACTTCGGGATTGGTCTCAGTTTTCGCAACGTGACCTCGCCTTGCAATTTCCTCTTGAAAGAGCTCACCAATGCTCATTTCGTCATCTATAACAAAAATATCAAAATGCGTTTTTGCTTTTGATCGCTTAAGCGGAAGTCGCACTATGTACTGCATATTGGGAGTGTCGCTATCTAACAAAAGGTCGCCGCCGTTTAGCTGTAGAATCTCCTTCGAAACTTCTACTCCCACGCCGGCCTCGTTAGATTTTTCGTTGGAATCCGCAAAGATTTCTTCTCTGTTCGTTTTCTCGAGGTAGAGATTACTTTTACTGCTATAGGAGATAATGAGATTCAAACATTCGTCGTTAATTTCTTTTGCAGAAATTTTAATCCATCGCTCTTCATGGCGTTCGAGAGCGTGGCAAGATTTCAGTAGGAGATTCACAATAGCCTGTGAGATCTCTACAGCCTCACACTCAACAAATATGTCACGATCAATCTCATGATATATCTCAATGTTGTTTTCTGAAATAGAGTCCCTGCATTGCTCAACAGCTCTCGCGACGAGCTCAGAGAGGCTGGTGTTATGAAGTGGTCGGCGCGAAGAAAATGCGTGTCTTTCTCGAGCGCGGGCGCCTGCGGACTCAATCCGAGAAGTCATTTGTAGAATGCCATCAGCTCCTGAGGTAACCTTATCTCGGTTTACGATTTTTGCCTGAGCTGCTGTCTGGACGGCAATTGCATATCCCTGTATGGAAGAAAGTGGGTCATCGATTTCCTGTATTAGTTTGTTCGTGGCATAATTCAAAGCTGCGAGTCGAGACGTGGCGACTTCTTGCCTCAGCTTTCGGCTAGCAAAGAGCATTTTTCGGCTACACTCGACTGAATAACGGATCGAACGCTCTAGAACCTGCGGGTAGTGGTTGTCTTTCACCAAATAGTCGCTGGCTCCGCACTCCATAACTAAACAGTCAAGAGAGAGGTTCTCTTCTTCAGCGATTACAATGACAGGTAGACTGGAGCTTCTTGCGCGCAAGTCTTTCAAAATATCTATGCAGCTTCTATTCAGCCATGAGGTACTTAAAAGCAGAATATCGCGTGGCAATCCATCTCCGCTAGCGAATGCAACGAGCTCCTCGAAAGACTTCAATTTAACGAGTTCGTAGTGTATGCCCTGTATAGAGTTTAAGGCCCGCTCAGTTATGTGTGCGCTCGCTTCGTCGTCAGCTAACAGAGCTCTGTATTTCATAATAGAAGCGGTCTCTGATTTTATCATGCGGCATTAGACTAACAGGTTTGAGAAAAAATCCAATTTGTTTAAATTGGGCTCGAAGGAATTGTGAAGGAATATCGCCATTGCTAAAAAGTTTTACAATTTTCGGCAAAATGGTTACGCCTTCAAGGTAGCGAACTCCCAGCCTAGGATATTCATTCGGAGTGCATCCAAACCCTGAAAGTATAGCAACCTCGTCTATTTGGCCGCTAAGGGGTCAAAGTTAACCTTTATGATTGAATCTTGTGCGGGAATATAGCTTCCGTGAAAAACTATGCTATTTGACTCCGAACTATACGACCAACCATTTAGTAGGTCTCTTGGAACTGGGGTGCCGTCTACCGCTACAACGATAGATTCCTGTCGGGGCTCTCGACTTAAGTAAAACTGTGTAGAAAGTTCTGCAATGCGATTTTGAATCGCATTGAGCGTTGACGAAAAGTCATCGCATATAGAACCCAAGATTCCGCCGGTTGCATCGATCATTTCTTTGTACCGGATACCGAGGTATCCGTACTCGTTGGCGCCAAGGCATGATTCATCAAATATCGCCATAGCGGATACACTAAACCTTCTTATCGACGGAGTGCTGCCGGTCAAGTCTGAGAGGAAAGAAACATATTGGCTTATGCTATGCAAATTGGGATTGTCGTATTCTGCTACCGCCTCCGAGGAGTCATGTGAAAAGTCGTCTTCATCACTGACAATAATGATGGCTAAAAAGGAGTTCTCGCGAACGAAACCACTATTGAGGTCACTAGATAATGAGTAATGCATGCTCTGAAAGGCTCTTTCATCCCCAGAGCCCATAGCACCTTGTAGGACATTATCTTGAAAGATCTCAATGGCATTTTCGAACAGAGGTGTAATTACGGAAACTGCGGGGCTTGTGGTACCGTCTTTACCCCGGAATCTTGCAGTGTCGGGATTACCCAGAAATGCACCTTTGTAGCTGTCAGTTGGCACAACTGCCAATTGAAAGTCGTACTTTTTCAATACAAACGATGAAATAAAAGACTTAAAGTTGTTCGCGAGGTTCTGTTGATCGTCTCCCATAGAACTTGAATTGTCGACAACCCATAAGATATCAAGTTTGTTTGAGACGGCTGTTGCTGACTGTCGAAACGTATTCTGCTCGGGAGCTAAAGCGTACTGTGCCCCAAACTTTGAACATGAAACCAACAAAGTGTTTAAGAGGATCAGCACCGAAAATCTGAGCCAGTTCATCGCTTAAGATCCAAATAATTTAGAAGTTTTATTGAATGAACGTGCAAAAGTTTAGGCAGTACGTCACTCATCGACGTTTGGCGAGTAATCTTTAGAGGCAGTCTAAAATTGGGTCAGGACTTCTGATGTTAAAAGTTCCCGCAACAAGGCTCGTGTTGGAGCAACGATAATTAGTAGCATCTATTTTGCATAGCCGTCTCTATGAAGAAAAAGTGCCTGTCAACGGAGCTTACAGTTTTAAGCAACTTTACTGTGAAGCTCTTTGACACTTTTGGAATTGGGGCAAAAAAACCCATTCGGGTCTAGAGTCTGCCCCTTGCTTCAATTAGTATGGCAGGCTTTTTGATGTTAAGTGGTCAGTTCACTCTCTATTTACGTTCTGACAGGCTGCCAACTCCGATGGCAGAAGAATCTGTGGTGGTAGTTAATGCATTTTGAATCAAAAATTAGACCCGGCAAGAACTGCTGGAAACAGGGCATGGCTACGCATGCAAAAATTCTTATAGACTGCGAAGCTTTTTACGAATCACTGCATGAAGCAATCTGTCGTGCAAAGAAGAGCATTATTATTGTTGGCTGGGATATCGACAGGAGAGTGAGACTGATACGAGGTCGCAAAGAGTTCGAAAGCCCCTATCCTTCAGTTTTAGGTGAGTTGCTCGCTCACAAAGCTCGTGAGAATGCGAGCATGCTTATCTATCTGCTTAGGTGGGACTCTTCAATCATGTTTTCTTTTCAGCGGGAGATCGCAGCTCAACATTTGTGGGAGATCTCCACTCCGGAAAACGTTCACATTTGCGCAGACGACTGTATTCCTATTGGGGGTGCCCACCACCAAAAGATCATCATTATTGACAATACACTAGCCTTCTCAGGTGGCGGCGATGTAGCAGCGGGTCGTTGGGATTCCCAAGAACACAAAATCATTGAGCCAGAGAGGCACGACGAGCGCGGCAACTACGGGCCGTTTCATGACGTTCAAATTATGCTAGAAGGGCCGATAGTCGGCGATTTGACAAAGATCGCCTGTGAACGCTGGGTGAGAGCCGCCGGTTACGAAATAAAGACGGACCAACTAAAACCAGATGAGCAGCAACATATCTCGATGGTCGACTTTTGTACTCCAGACTTTAAAGACGTGCCTGTAGCGATAGCAAGGACATCACCTGCTATCGGAGATGCGAAACGCATTGAAGAAATACTTCATATGTATCTCGATCTAATCACTTCTGCTGAAGAATTTTTGTACTTAGAAAACCAGTATTTGACCTCAAAGGACATTGCACGGCAGTTGAACCAGCAGCTGAGAAACAAGCGGAACCTCAGAGCAGCTATTGTCAGTTCGTTTGAGCCTGAGGGTATGCTCGAAGGTGAAGCTCTATGGACTGCGCGTATTGAGTTCGAAAGGATTCTCGAAGTTGGAATAAAAAAGGAACAAGTAATAATGTGTGCCCCCCTCTTTCACGTAAGTCGTGGGGAGAAGCCTTTCTATAAGCGGATTCACTCCAAAGTCATGGTAATTGATGACCAATATTTGTGTGTGAACTCATCTAATATTACCAATCGTTCTCTTCAGCTAGATACGGAGTGTGACATAGTGCTGATTGCTGATAGCGATTCACACCGCATGGGTATTCGAAAAATTCGAAACGCCTTGATTGCAGAACACAGCGGAATCCCTGCCCAAAGAGTTCAGAAAATTATTGAGAACGGGCACCGTTTGAGAAGACTCCTGAAAGCTAAACCATATGGACACTGGTCACTAGCAGTTCTAAAAGATCATCGCTATACCCATCAGAAGCTTGGGGGGTTCATGAATTTGATAGTAGACCCTAAGAGGCCATTTTTGCCTAGAAGACTCATGAAACGGTTGTCCTCAAGTGGCATGCTGCGAAATCCTTCAAGGCGCAAACTAGCTATCTTTGCAGGGTCGTTTTTAGTTGTGTTGATTATTCTTTTGGTATCATTAAGTAATGCACAGTGGTTTTCAAACACGACACTTATTAGTTTTCTCGAGGGAGCCCGAGAAATGCCAGCTTCCTTTCTTGTTGTATGCAGTCTCTACTTGATCGGAGGGCTTACTTTCTTTCCGATGACGATTCTTTCGTTAGCTACGACGGCCGTCTTTGGCGCTTTACGTGGGACCATCTACGCTATGGTGGGTGCCCTGCTGAGCGCGGCACTTCTTTTCGGTGTTGGTCATTACCTCGGATTGAGCAACATTCGAAAGTATTTTGGCGAACGCATCCGCAAGGCCACAATGAAACTAAAAAACAAAGGAGTGTTTGGGGTTGCCATGATTCGGCTTACGCCCATAGCGCCGTATAGCCTTGTAAATTTAGCGGCAGGAATAGTTTCGATCAAATTTGTGGATTTTATGTTGGGCAGCTTTATGGGCCTTTTGCCGGGATTAATCGCCAAAGGTTTGGTTGGAGATTCTCTTATGCAGGTGTTTATTAAACCCAACATTGAAGGAGTTGCGTACTTAATTTCTGGACTAGTTGTTTGGATTCTTTTAGTCGTTTTTGCGAAAAGGTTGATCAACGCTAGAATGCACCGGTTAAGCAAGGTGTAAACAGGGAGCGAAACCATCTCAACACTTGTATTGGGGCAATCTGCCCCAAAATTGATATGTTAAAAAGTGAATCTATTTTCTTTGGTTTGCTACATAGAGAATACACGGTGAGATATACAGCGAAACATACAGTGAAACACATTGAAATGGCAACATTCTCTAAAAACATCGATTGAGAAAATGTTTAGCGGTGCGATAATAGCCGCAACTGTAAGTACATCATTGCATAAGACAAAGTGAGAAAGCGGCCATCCTTAGAGTGAGCCGTGCACAAAAAATGGAGTCGAAAATGCCAAACGAACCGGGTAGCCACTATCGACGTCCGGGCAGCGGACGCCTTAGTTTTGACTACGATGGCCCACACGATAGAGACAGCCGCGAGGCCTACGACTACGGCAAATACCGCCAGCAAATACTGCGACGAAGAGACGAAGAGGAATTTGCATATTGGAATCGTCGAATGCGAGTGCTTGGGAGTCGCGGCCTGCTACCGTAGCCGGCTAATTTCGCATCATCTAAGCGAACAATAAATAGGTGAATTTTGGGTAGGGCATAGATTGGCTCGCCCAGGGGGTGGATCTGGGCGTTTTTGCGGCACTCACGTTTTCGTTTTTTCAATGAATAGGGTGGCGACTGAATTATTTCTTTGATTCTGTCGTATGGTGATACAATTGGGTTTCACAATCACATCTTGTCTAGAGGTAAAGATACATGACGGTTTCAAGGCATTTAATTTTATTTACTACTATAGTTGGCATTGTGTCTGGCTTGGCAACCAGGAGCCTATCAAGCGCATCAACTGGACTTTACGAACTGGCGAAGGTTTCCCAAGAAAAGTTGGAAGACTATGCAGCTGAGAATGCTCAAAAAAAATATTCAGAATTAATTTCCGGAATTCCTATCAGTGCGAAAATAACAAACCCCGAATATGACGATTTGTACTCTGATAAACTCATGCAATATCGTCATTCTTTTTCTGTTTTGTACCGCGGGAAATCTCTGACAACCAATTCATTTGCTAACAGAGTCGATAGGCTGAACAAAAGTGTGTTCGAAAAAATGCGAAGGCATTTGGTTCTTCGAGACATGGATTTTCCAGTTCCAGCAGTGCCAGTGAGTTTTGGTGGCCTTCGCGATATACGAAACTCGATCTCTGCGATCAAACAGTTAAGATCTAAAATGTCGAGTCGCCTCTTGAAAGGTGAGATAGAGCCTATAAACCAATCTGAATCCACAATTCCCGGGCTTTTCAATCAGGTTGGAGCAAGGCCACCTATTTCTCCGATATACACGAGCTTTGTATTAGAGGCTTATCTTTACTTTCTGGCTCAGGTGCAATTCTTAGTAACTGAAAGAATCTCAAAGACCCAGATTGCAATTCAAGAAGGCGATGTTTCATGGTCAAAGTGGATTCAAAACTCCTTTCGAGGAAGGTTGAACTTGAAAAATGAGCTCTCTACTTTACGTAGTTTAGACCGTTGGACTCATGAAGAGACGGACTTTGCTTGTAAAAAGATCCGAACATTTAAATCGTCGATCATGAGAGATATGTTTGTCGAACAAGAAACTGCTCGAATATTTTTTGATCACGTCGACTCTTCATCTCAGATTGTAAATCAAGGAGCCTCGATAGATGAAGTCCGTAAGCAAGTAGACTCCAACATTCATGTTGGTGGTTTGGCTAACCGTCGCCCTCCCTATTTTGTTGCTGGTGAAGTCTACTGTTGGGAGTACTGGCTGTAGGGGGCCTTTTGCCTTTTTTGGGTGCACGCGCGGCCATGCTCCGCGATCCTTTTATCTCGAGCAGGTTGTGATAGAAGCGTCAGTCGGTGAGTCGAAAGTTAGATTTCAGGAATTCCTTAGAATTTCCTCCCACCATGACTTCGAAGTCGCCAGGCTCAGCAGCAAATGTGAGCTTTCGATTGTAAAATTTTAAGTCCTCAAGAGTAAGTTCGAATTGTACGGTCTGGCTCTTGCCAGCCTCCAGATACACCTTTTTAAAACCGCGTAGTTGTTTCAGCGGACGAGTTATCGAACCCACCAGATCTCGAATATAAAGCTGAACAGTTTCTTCGCCGGCACGCGAGCCTGCATTAGAAACAGTGACATTAACAACAAGCTTCTGATCGGGTTTGATTGCTCCAGCACTCAACTGCAAATCAGAGTACTCAAACTGAGTATAACTTAAACCCCAGCCGAATGGGTAAAGGGGCTCGTTAGCAGAATCAATATAGCGAGACACCCATCTGTCGCCACCACTTAATTGTGGCCGTCCTGTATTTCTGTGCGAATAATAAACCGGAATCTGACCTTCATCTCTTGGGAAACTCATGGTGAGTTTTCCGGACGGATTTTCTCTACCGAGCAAAATGTCGGCGATAGCATGACCACCCTGCGTTCCTAAAAACCATGTTTCAAGAATCGCGTCGGCCAGCTGGGATTCTTCTTCTAAAACCAAGGGTCGACCATTCATAAGCACAAGAACGATCGGTTTGTTCAAGGTGCGAAGAGCACGAAGGAGCAAAAGCTGATTCTCGGGCACGCGGATTTGCGTGCGAGAGGCGGCCTCGCCGCTCATGCCCTGAGTTTCTCCTAAAGCCACAACAATCACATCTGAACGTTTCGCCACCGAAACGGCTTCACGAATCATTTCTGCGGGCGAGCGTGGATCGATATCAATCTCACCCCCATGTTGGTTAAGAAAGGCCAACAAGTCGCGATCCTCTAAAATGTTTGAGCCCCTCGCATAGTTTAATCTTTTTGAACCGTAAGCTTCAGATAGCCCGTCCCTTAAAGAAACTGCGATACGCCAATCTCCGGCACCTGACCAGTTACCTATCATGTCTCTTTTTCGATCAGCTAAGGGGCCAATGAGAGCGATTTTTTCACCTGCTTTAATTGGTAGTACTTGTTTGTCATTTTTTAAAAGCACTATTGATTTACGAGCCATCTGGCGTGCGACTTGTAGATGTGTGGGTGCCATCAGAACCCGGGCCGCTCTCTCTTTGCTCACGTTACGATAGGGATCATCAAAAAGACCCAGCTTGTATTTTGCGGCAAGGAGACGTCTGACAGCTTCGTCGACGGTTTTCACATTAACTCTTCCGGATCGAATCAAGTTTTCTACATGATCGATGTAGGTGCTTCCCTGCATCTCCATGTCAACACCAGCATTGATCGCAAGTTCGGCGGCGTGTTCTAAATTGGAGGCAACACCATGTGGGATCAACTCGGGAATCGCTGTGTAGTCACTTACCACGAAGCCCGTGAAACCCCACCTATCACGCAAGATGTCTCGCAGCAGCCATCCATCAGCTGTTGCGGGCACACCAGAAATGTCATTGAAGGCCGTCATCAGAGATCCGACTCCAGCTTTGATTGCAGCTAAGAACGGTGGAAGGTAAGTTTCAAAAAGTTCTCGTTTGCTAATATCGACGACATTGTAGTCGCGACCGCCTTCTGCGGCTCCATAGGCGGCAAAGTGTTTTACACAGGCCATGACTCGTGTGGGATCAGAAAGAACTTCACCTTGAAATCCCCGCACACGAGCTGCAGCTATTAAAGAATTCAACCATGGGTCTTCGCCTGTACTTTCAGACACGCGGCCCCACCGAGGATCGCGAGCCACATCTACCATAGGGGCAAATGTCCAATGTAAACCGTCCGCAGCAGCCTCAGCGGCGGCTATACGAGCGGTGGCTTGCATGAGGTGTAAATCCCACGATGAACTTTCTGCCAACGGGATTGGAAAGACCGTGCGATGCCCGTGAACAACATCAAACCCGTAGAGAAGTGGGATTTTCAAACGAGTTTGCTCGACAGCCAAACGCTGCATCTTCAAGGTAAACTCAGGGGTGTAAGCATTGAAAATCGAACCAACTCTGCCGCGAAGCACTTCACGCTCGTAGTTTTGAGGCAGGTTAACACCAGTTTGAGCCATGTTTGCTGAATACTGAGTCATCTGACCGATCTTTTCTTCTAACGTCATCTGTGACATCAACTGATCGATGAAGCGATTCATTTTTTGATCACTAAGGGCTGCGATAGGAGCGCCGGAGCTCAGTAAAAGAAGCGCTACTTGGCAGAATTGGAATGTTGAACGTAACATTGTGACCTCGTACTTTGTCGGCGGGGTTTTAATTTCGGCAAGTCTTCAAGTGAGGCTTTAGCTGCTTTTACTAAACCCTCTTTTACGGGAGGAATCTCCATAAAATGTTTCCAAATAGATGTTTCCGCTTTGAGGTTGGCAAAACTCAAGTAGGAAGGCCCAACAGTGATTCCTAGTACCAGATCAGAAATCCACTGATTGTCTATGTCTACGCTGTCAGTGAGTCCATATCGCCCCCATAGGGAAGAGGAAACACGAGAGGCCCACAGAGGAAATGCAGATAGAGGAGAACTCCACAAAGGAGATGCCCCCGGCGCAGAGGCCCCATTTTTTAACCAAAGACGAAGATCACCAAAGACCTCTCGCGGAGCAAACATCACGGAGGCAAGAACACAACTGACACAAGCTGTGCTTCTGTAATGTTTTGCGTGAGCCACTTCATACCCTAAAGGTGCCAAGCCGGCGCTAAAGCCCCAGTATCCGGCTTTGTAAGTTTTAAAAGTTTCATCGTGTCGTGCAATATTCCTCTGCAGCAAACTTAAGGATCTACTGTTGTCAAAATAGTTTTCGCCATAGGCATCTTTAAAATCGCGTAAATCCAAAAACAATTGGGAGTACTGATGAACAAACAAGGCTTGATCTAATCCCATCAACTCATTTTTTGTTGTTCGGCTAAAGGCCAACCATGCTTCTGGAGGCAGCGGATTTTGCGGATGTCCAAGCCCTAAAATCAAAAGAATCATTTGTTCGGCATACATATCCCATTGGGTTGTGATGTAACCACATTCTGGGAGATAGCCCATACTCAAGGTTAGTTTGTTTGGCTCTTGTCCGCCGTCTGTCAGAAAGTCGTAAAAATCCAAATTCGCGTAAAGCTCATTTGCAAGGTGAGAAGCTTTCGTGTTCTTGAACACCTTACCTGCGTAAAGTGCGCCGGCTATAAAAAGAGATGTATCGATAGTAGAAATTTCCGACGTGAATTCTCTTTGACCGGTCTTCCAGTCTACGAAGTGATAGAACCAGCCATTTCGTCTCAAAAGTTTTGTTGATGCAAATAGCAGAGTTTTCTCAACATAGCGGTAGGTAGACTCCCAGTCTAAAAGACCTCGAGCCGCAGCATTGGCTTGCACAGCTAGGCTGAACCCGGTAGCGGCTATGGACGCGACGTGATCTACTTGCGGAGGCCCGGCGAGATTATTGGCCTTATCAAGAGTTAAACCCGTAAGTGGATGAGAGTTCTCGACAAAGTAGGCGACAGCACGGCGCTCGATCTCTGATTGAAGAGGTAAAGGAGAGTGAGACGCATCCGCCGTAGTCAGCCCGAAAATGACCAAAATGAAGCTGAAAATGACTTGAAACTGCACGGCCCCTCCAAAAAAACACCTTAACAGTGACCTGCGATACTTCAAGTTTCTGGGTTTGTCATGCCGGTAGTGGCTTTAAAGGAGCAGGATATTGTGGCTCATCTCTTTCTGAAGTGGAGTTGGCGTTGAGAGCCTATGAAATCGGCCATCGCTCAAGTCACCGGCTTCGTACTTAATATTATTTTTTCGGACAACAAATGTGCTCATATTTTATCCTTAATCGTCTGACAACAAGCCCGTTTTATTGAAAAGCCATTGCACGAGCTCGACCATCACCAAGGTGTCTTTCTTACAGTACTCAAGAGAAGCTAGAATCAATTCCTCTTTCCGTTCTGAGAGGGTATCGCAAGATATGATCTCTTCAAAGGCCATTTGTGCCTCTGTGCCGTTGGCCACTTCCATACCGCTGTATGAGTGGTGTTGACCCAGAATAGCAGGAGCCACTTTTTTTAGACTAAACGAACATTCGAAAGCATTGTCATAGATATTATTTCGTATAACAGGTAACGGGTCGACAATTCTTGGTAAGAGCGAATTCAATTCTATTTTGTGGGTCGCAGAGTATTTAGCTAACTCCGAAATTCTATTTGATTCAAACTGACTGTAGTAAGCGACAATGGAACCTGTATTGCCACAAGCATCAATAAGCTTTGGAATCAGTTGTGGCCTGGGATCAGTTTTTTCAGTGTGAAGATACTCTTTGTGAGTAGGTTTAGATTGGGGTGACGGCCAAATATGAGCACTAAACTGAAACGGCACTTGCTGATAGGGACTAGTCTTGTCGTATCTTGGTATCGCTGGGGCAATAGTCTCAAAGTCCAAGAAAGTAATTGGGAATACCCAAGATGAAAGTGCTTCCTTAATGCCTCTTGAGTTGAAAAAGCGTTCATTCGACTTAAATACTTTAACAATCCTTCGCTGTAATGTTGTCAAATCATCGAGTCTTTCGTCATCCAGCGGAACAATGCCTTGTGAATATAGATCCCACTTTCGCGATTTAATTTGCGGTAGGTTTAGCACGCTGATCTTTGGTATATTCTTTTCTTTCCAACAAAAATCTTTAAAGCCACAATCATTCGGGGCCGTGCAATGTGGGCCGATATCAGCCTCCGGCATTTTATCTAGCTTGATAACCTGAAGGGTGGCTCTCACCTTAATCGGAATATCGCGACCGATTGCTTGAACTTTTTCTGTAACGTCTTCAGATTTAAACAGGTCATCAAGTTTTGGATACTTGCAACTGCTGTTCATATGAAGAATGCAAATTTTTTCGATGGGTAGACCACTATTTTTCATAATCCATGCTTGAAGACCTACATCGAAAAAGTGTTCTCGTTTTACACTTGTCGACGACTTGACTTCAAAGATTGTCCACTTGCCTGTCGCTGGTGAAAACTGAATTATGTCCGCCCGAGCATAGCAACCGTCGAAGGTAAAGGCGGCTTCGTAAATGGTTGTGCATTGCTCTGCTAAAAGCTGCTTTGTTTGATTCAGCGAACCTGTGAAATCCCAAGGTTCATTAGCTACAAGTGTGCCGCCTGGGAATCTCTTTCTAGCTTCTTCACCCACTCTTGTGCCTTGTGAAAACACTGCCTGTTGCTCGGGTGTAACGGGCGTCTCAAGCTCAGGGTGATGAACTGTCAGATAAATGGATTTAAGGCATCTGAACCCACGCATGATTTTGGTTTTGCTAAGTAGGGTGGGCCGTTTGCTCATAAAAGTATTCTATATAGACTCGGAGACCATCGTCTCTTTCAATGTGATATCCGTGACGCTCAGCCTTCTAGCTTGACGGGTAATTTTGCATTTTCTTTCAAGGGAGAACTGCAAGGTGGACGTCTCGTTGGCTTCTGTTTTAGCAGCTCATAAGGCGTCTCTCGTCGCTGTTTTAAGCAAAGCTATCATCCTTTGTGAACAATTTTTTCGCAGCTCTTGCTGAGCTTTATAGAGCCAAAAATCAGCGTTTTAAAACCAAGTGTATTATGCCTCGAAACCAGAAACGAAAGCGAAGGCTCTATGAAATCAGACAATATCCTTTTAAGAAAGCTTCACACTAATGCCGTCGAAAAAACCGCAAAGTATTTAACTGCCGAAGCAGAACTTATCGAGGCTTTAGACGCAGTAGAAAAACATAAGGCCTTCCTTCGCCTTGGCTACGGAAGCCTTTGGACATATTGCACAGAAGCACTGAAGCTTTCTGATTCGGTAGCGGCAAGCTTCATTGGCGTTATGAGAAAATCTCGAAAGGTGCCTGAACTGAAAGAAGCCATTCGAGCAGGTGAGTTCTCGGTATCAAAGGCCAGAAAAATTGTCAGCGTCATCACACCAGAAAACAAACAAAGATGGATAGAGCTGTGTAAAACCCTTCCCTGTAAAAAGCTCGAAAAAGAAGTCGTTCTGGTTAACCCAAAAGAAGCCGTCTACGAAGGAGCGAGAACGGTTCAGGAAAATCGCATTAAGCTAACGATTGGTGTGAGCGAGGAGCTTTATGAGAAGTTTCAAAGGGCCCAAGACATTTTGTGTCAAAGAACTCAAAAGCCACTTAACTACGAAGCGACACTTGAGCAAATCGTGGAGTTTTTTGTAGAAAAGGCGGACCCCTTAAGAAAAGCCCAAAGGGCCACGGAAAAGCAGGTCGTGGCAAAAACCAAAAGAAAAAGCTGCGACAGCAGCCTATCGAGACCTTCAGAAAAGGCAATGGCTGAAAAAGTAGAAGCAGAAGAAGCAGAAGAAGTTAAGAGTAGTTCGAGCAAGTCGCCAAATCAATTGTTCTTAAGAACAGTAAACCCAAGACCTCAGGCAAGAGCTATACAGCGCGAGCAAAAGAATCTAATGGAGCGCTCAAACAGCGAAATCGAAACTGCTAAAAATCAATTGTTCACAAGAACAGTAAAACTAAGGCTTAAAAGAAGAGTGATAGACCGTGAGCAGCGAAGTCATCGCAAAAACCTTCCGGCTGAAGTTCGTCATACGGTAATTCTTCGAGATGGAAATCGCTGCACTCACAGAAACAATCGAGGTTTTCGCTGCCCCGAAAAAAGGTGGTTAGATTTTCATCATATCATTCCAGTCTCACACGGAGGTAAAGACAATCCAGAGAATGTGACTATTCTTTGCAGGTCCCATCACCTGCAACATCATGAAGATGAGAGGGTATTCAGTTAGCTATTGCGCTGGTGTAGACATTTGTTGTCTAGATAGCATGGGGCATATATGCGCAACAACTTGAACGTAGACGAGTGCAACGGTTACGACGCCTAAGCCGGCTCTGGGAGGTGAGTGCTGACAGAAAACTAGCTAACATGTACGCTCATCGGTAAACCACCTTGAAAAATTCGGTAATGACTGTTGCTTCTTCAATATTTTCAACGTTCCATCGCGACAGAAATGGACGGAAAAATTCTTTATGCACATGTCTCCAGTAGGCAAGAGACAAGTCACCTTCACCCTCAGCGATGGCAATTTCGACGGGTACATCTTTAAACTTGTGGGTTATGGTTCTTTCTGTGCGCAAAATGCAACCTGGTTCATCTCGGCTATTAAGAAGAATCCAGTAGTTCCCCACTTTTGGTAGGGGGGCTCCGGAGGAAATGTAGTCTTCAACGAGGCCGCTCCCAGCGGTTTTCTTACCAATCAAATAGAGCTCAAGAAGGTCGTCAGTGATTTCACGATTTCCAGCGAACTGCGCTTCGACATGTGGGTTGGTCGGCCGTTCATGCTCTGGCAGTGTCACAATATACTTTTGCCAAAAGTCTTTTTCGTTTTGTTTTAAGTCATTCACTTTCAAATCACCCTTCCACGTAAACGCCACTGAAGGCCGACCTTTGCAGCAATCAGCGTAATAAACGGTAAAAACTGAATAAGAGAAAAGAGGATTTTCATGTTATAGCCAGATTGTCGACTTCTTCAGCGACGACGGCAAATCCTTTACCAAAAAGAAGTTTTCCTTTGAGGCTCCGAGTTGAGTTCGTCACTTCCCCCATGACACCTCGCTGTGTGCCATAAATCTTTAGATTCTTTAATTTGGTCGTTTCGCTTATGGGATTTTAGGCGAAGGCAGCGTGTTTTTTGATTGCCAAGTCTTGGCGCTAGATTTTTGATTCTCTTAGGCTTTCACATAGAAGGGAAATTGAGTGAACCTTACCATCTTTTTGTTGTCGCTATTGTTGTCTGTTCAATCCGCATTTGCCGCTGAAATCGACGATCAGACTGGCCATTGGGTTGGGACGTTTGTGAATAAGCCGATGAGCGAAAGGTTTTCTGTTTGGGCAGAATCCCAGATTCGATTCAATCACGACATCGGCGGCGTTCAACAGGTCCTTTATCGGACGGGTGTTTTGCAGCGGCTGAGCGCTGAAAGTGGGATTGGCTACCTTTACGCTTTCATTCAAACGGGTGGACAGAAAGAGCATCGCCTGACTTTGCAGCATACCCAGCACTACGGAAGTTTTATTAACATGACTTGGTCTCATCGGCTTCGCGCCGAGACACGTTTTTTGGAGCGTAATTCAGACAGTGCAGGAAGAGTTCGTTACCTCGTGCGGGGTGAAGGGCTAGACGTACTGGGTACCTCATTGGTTATTTGGGATGAGTGCTTTTTTAACCTCACTCGTGAAGACTGGACGGGAAATCAGTTCACGGAGCGAAACCGATTTTTCTTGGGGTTGCGGCAAAAAGTATCAGAAACCCATTTTGAATTCGGCTACCTCAATCAGTATGTACCGCGCAGTAGCCTCAACATTATGGAACACCTTCTTGTCCTTTACATTTTCATTTAGGTGCCACGCGCCGTTTGGAGAGGCTTATGCAGTTTGCTCAGAAAAAAGTTGCGACGATCAGTGGAGTAATGAGGTCACCCGCCCTGGTGATTGCCCACTTGTCACGGGGCCCGACGAGTCACGCGAAGTGACAGTTGAGGGGCGCCTATTTCATTGTCTCTGTATGGCTCTATAATATCAAAACCGAGTTCGGCACGCGCTTTATATGCCGGAGTGTTCTTTATCGAGTCCATATATAGCCGACCTAAGTTCTCAAGTGCAGTTCCATTTTTTCTCGAGTTCCAAACCGTGAAGAACTTTTCTGCATTTGTTTCAGCTAAAAAGGTACTTATTGTGCGTACCTGAGGAAAATTGATTAGAACGTATGCAAAAAAGGCAGTGCCCAGGTGTCTGCCGCGTAGGACGGATCGAATGTCTAAGATTGAGAGCTCGTCTTTTTGTACAAGTACCTCAAATTTAATACGGCCAAGCCTTTGTTCCTTTTCTCCAAAGAATTCAACCAATCCTTCTAAAATGCTTGAGTTCTTTTGCGAATAGCTCGGTGACTCTCTGAATATCAGATTCGTAGCGTACTTACGGTAGACACTTTCATACTGCTTTTGGGCGAGGAGCATTTGTTCATCAGTGAAGGGTCTCGGTATTTCAAATAAAACCTCACAGACCGGTTCTTCAGGTTGGTAGGTCTGCGCGCTTAAGTTCACCGATAGTAGAAATAGCATCACGAAAAATTTCATTTGTTTCCCCACGACTCGTTGGAGCTTAACATCTTGGCCGGGTATACCCAAAGACTCTCCTGCCTCTAGGCAATTTATACAAGATGTTCGGCGGACTACGGGGGCTGCGACCGAGTGCCTCCCCCTTTTTTTTGGAAGCAGGCGCACACGACTGGCTAATCGAGAAACTTAAATGCCACTGGTTGCCGAGCATTGAGTCTTCCTTTTCTCATCGCTTGAGGGCCTCTTGAAATACTGTCGCTTCCCAAGTGTCATCGAAGTGGCGATACCTTTTAGGCACCCATACATCTGGCATTACTGGAATGCCAGAAAAGACTTTACCTTTTTCATCGGTAGTCCGAGTCACCGCTACTTGCTGCCTAAGAAGCGCATTCTTTGGCAATTTTTGAGTCGACTGAGGTTGACGTGGAGATATCACTATCTTGTAACCGGGCACCTCTGAAGTCAGAAACACATCTATAAGCAATCTTCCGTAAGTAGAGTCACCTGAATCAGGAAACCCCAATATCCTAACCCGACTCTTCAGCTTATCTTTGAGCTGCCAAACAAACCCCGTGCAGGATGAAATGCAGAGTTCATTAACAAGCAAGTCCATCTGGCCTTTGAATCCATGTTTGACCGGTTCGTAAAAGCCTTCATCGCAACTTTTAGTTTCGTCAGCGCAGAAGGCTGGGTGATTGGGCAGAAAGTCGCCACTATTTGTTTTTGAAAACGTGCCGTTTCTTTTTATTTTTTCAAACCAGAGCTCATGACCATGATCATTATAAAAGAGCTTTTTTCTGATATCTGCGTCTTCAATTTCGGTAGTCTTCTTAAACTGCACATATTGCTCTTGAAAAGGTCGATCAAGAAACATCTGGTACCATCGAATAGGAGTGTCACCGCCACCGTTGTCTATCAAATCGACAATCAGTTTTTTGGTCAATGGGGCCTTTGCCTTCCAATACTCCGCATAAAACCGATCCACCTCTTGTTTGAGCGAACGAATCGCCTCTTCTTTAGGCAACTTAAAGTAGGCGAAGCTTGCGATGCGAAGCATGACAACTCCGGGCCATTTATCTGATTCAAAGACACAAATGTTTAATCCCTTTAGAACCACCTTAAAGTCTGCATAACGATCCAATTCGACGGGGCACTCCTTGCTGACGCCCGAATCATTCTTAGTTTGAATGTTTGCTGGCACAGGAATTTTGATCGGAATCCTCACCTCCCACTGGCGGGAGTTTCTTCGAAGTTTGTACGTCAAGGGCTTGGAGCGATCCCATTCGCCAAGCTCCTTTCTGAAGTGCTCAAAAATGTCAGACTCACACTGTTCTCTCAGCGGGAACTTACAAAACAAAAAATTCTGCTTAGACCATTCACTCATTGATGTTCCGTTAATCGCGAGCACTTCATCGCCAATCCCAGGCCTATCTCTTTCTTTAAATGCGGATGCTAGCTCTTTGTCTAAAGAAGAAATCATATACTTAAAAGTTTTTTGGCCTTTGTTAACGATCTCAGCCCTAAACGTAGCGGCAATAATTGGTCGAACACTTGTTAAATCATAGTTACGGTCAAGGCTGAGATGTGCATGAAGATTAGGGTAGGTGGCATCGAGTCGTCGGAACACCTGGCCGACTTCGAACTTTGTTTTTGCATTTGCCAGTTCAGATCGCAATCTAGCAATGGTTTTTTGCCAAGATTCGGGCCTGTTCGATCTTGGCGGCAATCCTTCGCCATCGAGACGTTCGATTTCATCAACGAACTTATCAAATAGGGCAAGGCGAGTTTCAGTATTAATTGTGAGGGCTTCAGTAGCGACAGACGCATTCACCCAAAGGAGTGGCGCAATCAAATAAAAACTAAAAAGAATTAATTTCACCAGTGAGCTCCTATCGGTGAGGCAATCAAATATGGCAAAATAACTTTGTGACCGAGAGTTTGGGTGAGAAGCCTATTGGGTTTGAATAATACACTACTTGCGGTCCCTTAGCTGATCTGGAAGGCCGTCATGATCTCCCATTTCTTGTTTAGGAGAGTTCTCCCAAAGAAAATCTTTTTTTCTGATCTCCTCGTTCCTTTGAGGGTGAAGAGGATAGAAGCATTTGTTTTCTTTTTTTGTAGCTTCACCAACAACAAGAAGTCGAACGTCGTCGTTGGTGTTGTTGATAATGGTGTGAGCGATTCCTGTACCACAAGGAAACCCTACACCGTCGCCAGACTTCAACCTGTAGAGTCGCCCGTTTATCCAAGCATCGGGGGCACCTTCGATAACGTAGACAAATTCTTCTTCATCCGACTCGGCATGTGGCCAAGATGTTCGGCGGCCAGGGGGCAACAATTCGTGATGAATCCCGAGCTTATTAAGACCGAATACTTTGCCAAAAGGTGAACCAATCGATAGGAGCTCATCGCTTCCGCTACCCTTATAGCAGCTCGTGTCTTCTTCTTGGATTTCTTTGTAGTGCTTAATACATTCTGGGCGGGACATGAGGAAGGCTCCTTGGTTTGTGCAATACGATACACCATTTGCCGTCCCATCTGGTTTTCACGGAAGGGTTCCTCCTTGCGTAAGTTTTTGATTCAAACTCCAGGCATAGAACTAGTAACGAGAGAGGAAGCGAATATCTTGAACTAGGCAACTTTGAACTTCAATTTTGGTTTAATGATGTTTAACAGCTCCAGCAACTTATCGATGGTGAAGCGACCGTGGTGGTAATGGACAATTTCGCTGACCCGTGACTCGCTGACGCCAAGAATCTTTGCCAATTCCCGCTGGGTCAAATCCTTTTCCTGGCAATAGCGAACAAAATGGGCGCACAACTCATGCTTAGCTCGGTCCACAGAACTCGCATCACCAGCCAGAACCTTCGTTGGCTTAGATTTCCCCAGCTTCTTGTCGATCTCAACCCATTCACTTTCTGTAGGCCATCCTGGCGGCGGCGTTCTGCTGATTTTGCTTGGCTTCGCTTTCTTCGTCGTTTTTTTCACTTGGATCTCCTATAGGCATTTCTTACGCCGATGTAACTTGCATCTGGTGGTATCACCCAAATAAGTCGATATAGCTTGTCGCTCCAGTTAGATCTGTTTCGTAGAACTGATAGCCGTCGTTACGAATCATTTGCGGGAGATAGCTTCCTAAGTTCAATGCTCTCAACAACTCCAGAATTAAATTGTCGTTGATGGATCGGCTATGCTTTTCTTCGTAGTGTGAGTCAATCCAGACTTCGCTGAACCATGTATTATTTATGAAGAGTCTAAATTCGACCACACGAAACATCACACACCACTCTATCAAAACTTCCCAAATTTGGCAACTTAATTGTTGTTAGCTCGCTGAGAAGAAAGTCTTTCCGGCGCGATTGATGTGCTCGATGAGGTCGTTGTTATCTATGTGGTGATAAATTGAAAGATCGATTTGGTAGGGTAGCAGTAGGTCGTCTAAATCATTTTCAACGGCAAGAAGATCAGTTGTTGTGAGCGCGCTACCAAATAACACAAGATCAATATCAGAGCTTGGTTTGTAGTTGCCCTTAGCCCGAGAGCCATAGACGACTGCTTTTTCGATTTTTGTATGCTTCGAAAATACCCCGTTAATTTTGTGAACTGCCTCTTCTGAAAGGCCAAAGGTGTATTTGCTCATGACTTTGACTTAAAAGCTTCCATTGTAGACCGAAGATCGCAAAAGAGAGGGTAATAGAGCTGAATTGTTTTGTTGACGATGTCGTTAGCTGTTCCTTGGTTGTACGTGTGAGATGTTTGGTTACGGCTTTTTATCATCTCCATCCAAGAGTTGCCGTCCTTAACCAGACCCATTTTGAATGCCTCACGGGTTGCGTCTCTTGAGCCAGTGATCCCCGAGTTGCCCTGATACTCAAAATAATCTTTGATCAGGTTCCAAGCCAGCTCGTGAGTGAACTCAAATGCTTGAATGACACCTTGTTTTTCAAGATCTGAAAATTTGCGTTGCTTCGAAATGTTGACGGCTGAAGAAAGCTGGTGAAGGGCAGAACTAAAACTGTGAAGCCTTTGATGCCACCTAATATCAGCCACCGGTTGCCCCTTCGAATTTGGGAATGGATGGGGCGGCAGGATTCGAACCTGCGAATACTGGAATCAAAATCCAGGGTCTTACCGCTTGACGACGCCCCAGTAAGAATAGTGTTCGTGAACCAACCAAGATAAAGTGAGTGCCGCCCCTCAGCAAGCAATAACTTTAGGCATCGCACCTTAGAAGGTTCGCACCTAAACAGCTTAGATAATCACCAAGCTCATGCGGCCGTTGCTCCAGATTTTTAGAACATTTCGGCTCTGCCTGATGGCTCCCCTCAGGTCACTTTCTGAGAGAACATTCTTTTTGTTGATACTCAGCAAAATATCACCCGGTCGTAGGCCGCTGCGTGCTGCTGGCGAGTTCTGCGCTACCCCCACGATCACAAGCCCTTGGGGCGCTCCTGCCGGTAGCCCATACTGCCTGGCCAGCTGATCCGTGAGTTTTTTCACTCGAAAACCTAGTTCATACGGCGCATCCGTGCCGGGCGGAAGCCTTTGACCTTGACCTTGGCTTCGCCCTTGCATTTGCTGCGGAGTTTCGGGTGCGGCTTCAACAGTGAGAGTTTTCTTTAGCGCTTTACCGCCGCGAACAACCTCGACATCTACTTTTTTGCCGATGGGAGTGGTTTTGACCATGTTGGCAAGATCGGCAGCAGACGTAACCCGCCGGCCATCAAACCTCGTCACGACATCGAGCGATTTCAACCCAGCTTTGTCTGCGGGGCCCTCTTTTGCGATGTCGAGTAAAATGGCGCCTTCATCGACCGTTATCGTATCATCAGCAGCATTAAGCTCCGGTGTCACGGAATCAAGGTAGACTCCTAAGTAGCCGTAAGTCACTTTGCCAGCCGATTTGAGCTGAGGAAGGATGGACTTCACATGATCGATTGGGATTGCAAAACCAATCCCCTGCGCCCTTGCGTCGATGGCGGCATTCACGGCGATAACTTCACCTTTAGTGTTAACAAGCGGCCCACCTGAGTTACCAGGGTTGATGCTCGCATCCGTTTGTATAAACGGTACTGCGTTGAGATCCTGAATCCGCCTGCCAATCGCTGAGACAATTCCTTTTGATACGCTAAAAGTGTGACCATAAGGATTACCAAACGCCGCTACCCACTGGCCGACTTCAACCTTAGAGCTTTCTCCTAACTTAAGAACGGGCAATTTTGTTTTCACTTTAATCTTGATAAGTGCGATGTCAGAAAGCGGGTCTCTACCCACCAGCTCTGCATCAATCAATTTTTCTCGGTCGTTAAGCAGCTGCACTCTAATCGCATCGGCGCCGTCAACAACGTGATTGTTTGTCACAATAAGACCGTCTTCTTCGATAATAAATCCAGATCCCATCGAGCGGGGCATCTCTTTAGGAGCCCCTCCTCGAGGTGCTCCGCTACCTGGAGGCGGCATAAGAGGACGGCCAAAAAACTGCTCGAAGAACTGAAAGTACGGATCGTTCAAATAAGGTGAGCTCCCCTGACGCACTGTCTGTGCTGTGGCAATGCTAACTACGGCTGGATTGGAATGTTTCGCAAGTTCAACAAATGCATTCTCTGGTAGGGGATCTCCAAACTTCATTGCCGGCTGCTCTAGCCCCGCACTTTGCACAGAGGCGCCTTCCTCAGAAAAATAAAGCGTGCAGGCGGTAGCTAGAAAAACCAAAGATGTTGTGAGAAAAGTTTTTATGCTAACAGTGCGAGATAACATAGCGTTGTTCCTCCGTCTGGTTAGATTCTAAACAGATATACATCTGTAGAACTGTTGAAAAGTAAAACTTTTGAGAAATACTCCAAATCTTACGTTTGATAAAGAGACTTAGAAACAATTTTAGAAATCAGGCACTCACGGCTTCTATCACTGCTTTTTTGAAACATAGTGAACTTGTAGATCAGAGACGAGGCGGGTCAAGAGTTCCTGCTCATCGGCCGACAAGTTGCCCACTGTTTTGTCTTTAAGCACAACTAAAAGATCAATGTTAAATCTCGCCATAGACAGATCAACGCGAGTTTTGCCACTCTCCGGGTGAGGGCTCATACCAAGTGCCATCGCCGCCGAGGAGGCTATTGAAAGGGCTAACGTTGATAAGTTGGCTTCAATTTGATTGAGCGGATTTTGACTGTCATCTGTCGACATGCGGTTTCACCTTTTGTTTCTGTTTTAAGCAATTCTACTTAATTCTACCTATTGAGATTTAGAGCTAGTAACAGTTGCCGCTTAAATTGCAAGAGGCGTGCAGTTCAGTCAAACGGGATATCGCCCAATGAGACTTTTAATTCTCTCAGAAGTTTCGGGTGCTGGCTGGATACTTCGAGTGCGAGATGTTGAAAGAGAGGGATTTACTAAAAAGAGATGATAAATACTTTCTGGAGCTGCAACCGGAATGGCCTCTTTGTAACGCTCTAGCTTTTCAAGCGCTTGAGAATAAATGAGCGATGACGCGCCCCATTCAACTGCTCGGCGGTCTAGTTCAAAATACCGCGACTTTCTAATGAGAATGCGAAGCAGTGCGGCAATCACTGGCTGCACAAGTTTACGAAAAAACAGTGGTTGTTCTAGTCGCGGGTTAAACGGCTTAATGAGATTACCTAAAGTGATATCAACAATGCTCGCCGGTAGATAAAACAAATTAGTAAGGCTTGTCGCTGCATCCAAAACCCCTAGTGGGCCTTGTCGAATCCAGCTCATGGCCGCCAGGAGCACCGCATCTCTCTCTTCTTTAGTCAGTTTTTTAAGCAGCGGCTCCGAAACCACCATGATCAGCGATCTCGTGGAATGCCCGTCGACAACAAGGAATGGCGTTTTGAGCTGGCTCAAATAAATTTGCGGAGCGGGGACCTTCGTCAACTTAGCAAGCTCAGCCACTTTGCTCCTTAGTCCCCAACTGTCTTGACCTTCGACGGGTTTTGCATCGAGCCAACGCAGGATTTGCTCACGAGTGAGGTACAGGGCAAGAAAAGTAAGAATAAAACCCAAAATGAGACCAGCAAGCAGGCCTTGCCTGTCGGCGAAGGAGTAGCCTGCAACTAAAAAGAATAAATTTATAAGAAATAATATTCGCCAACGTTTAAGATCAGTTCTCATGTCTATAGAGTTTAGTGAGCGATAATTGTATTTTGCAAGGTCGGTTTTTAATTGGGATACTCAAATGTCAGGGTAAATAGATTTGGGGGTTGTAGTGATTAAGCAGTTTAGGGTGGTAACATGAGTTCAACATTTAGCGATCGAATTCTTGGTGAAGTTTCAAAAGTGGTGATCGGCCAAAAAGAAATGCTTGAAGGCATTCTTATCGGCCTACTAACAGGCGGGCACGTTCTCTTAGAAGGCGTTCCGGGTTTAGCAAAGACACTCACGATCTCGAGTATCTCAAAAGCGATTTCACTTGGGTTTCAAAGAATTCAATTTACTCCGGACCTACTTCCGTCTGATTTGATAGGTACGATGATCTTTAACCAAAAGACTGGCGACTTTACGGCCAGAAAAGGACCAATCTTTACCAATATTGTCCTTGCTGATGAGATCAATCGAGCTCCTGCAAAAGTGCAAAGTGCGCTTCTTGAGGCGATGGCAGAGAGACAAGTAACTATTGGCGAGACAACCTATATTTTAGAAACACCGTTTCTCGTTCTTGCAACTCAAAATCCTTTAGAGCAAGAAGGAACATATCCGCTACCAGAAGCCCAAATGGATCGCTTTATGTTTAAGCTCTTAGTAACTTATCCTTCAAAAAGTGAAGAGATGAAAATTTTAGAGAACATGAGCAGAGAGCAAGCTCCTTCCATCTCGACTGTCGTCTCTAAAGAGGAGTTGCTTGAAGCAAGATCTGCGGTGAATCGCGTTTATATCGACGAAAAGGTTAAGCGATATATTGTTGAGCTTGTGATGGCTACGCGAAGCCCTTCGGAGCACGGCCTAGGTAGACTCACTCATCTTATTAGTCTTGGTGGCTCTCCGCGAGCTACAATCAATCTGACTCGTGCAGCACTGGCCCATGCCTTTTTACGAGGTAAGGATTTTACAACAATCGATAACGTAAAAGCGATTGCGAAAGATGTTCTTCGGCACCGAATTATTTTAACCTATGAAGCTGAGGCAGAAGGTGTGACAGTCGATGAAGTGATTTCAGAAATCTTAGGTGAGATCGAGATTGCGTGAAACAAGAAGTTTCTCAAGAAGTTCTTAAACAGATCAAGCTCATTGAGCTGAAAAGCCGAAAACTTGTGAACACCCTCTTTGGCGGGGAGTACAAGACGAGCTTTAAAGGTCAAGGCATGACCTTTTCTGAATTTCGCGAGTATGTTCCGGGCGACGATGTTCGCCACATCTCATGGACGTTGACCGCCCGCACGGGGCGGCCTCATATTAAAAAGTTTGATGAAGAGCGCGAGATGAACGTGCTAATTCTCGTTGATGTGAGTGGGTCAAGTTACTTTGGCAGTCGCTATTATCTCAAACTTGAGGCCATGGCGCAGATAGCAGCTCTTCTGGGGCTGGCAGCAACAAAAAATCGTGATGTTGTAGGGTTTGGTTTTTACTCTGAGATCATTGAAAAGTTCACTCCCTTCTCTAAATCGCGCACCCAAGTTCAAAGAATGATTCGAGACGTGCTCACACTTAAGGCCCAGTCTCGTAAAACAAACTTAAAAGCGGCTACCGACTTCGCAAGAAGCGTGTGCAAAAAAAGATCGACAATATTTTTAATCGGCGATCTCTTTGGGGTAGAGCACGAAACGTCACTGAGGCTATTGAGTCGAAAGCACGATGTAATAGGTGTCGCAGTCAACGATCCGTTAGAGCTGGAACCTCCGAGTCTTGGGCTCATCCAGTGGGTAGATCCAGAGAGCGGAGAGTCGCAGTGGGTAGACACAGATAGCTTAGCGGTTCGTGACTTTGTGAAAAACACAATGGCCAATCTCGTCAGCGAAAGAAAAGAAGTTTTTAGAAAAGCACGGGCTGATTTGGTTGAAACTCATACAGGCGAGGGCGTGCTAGAGCCGATCGTTCGATTTTACTCTCAAAAAAGAAGGCGAAGATGATCGGCGCCTGTAAGCCAACTTGGCAGCTTCCAGATCGAGATACCCAGCCGCAGCTTTTTGGCGATTCTGCCGGACCATTTACGGTAGGTGATCGCGCTATTTTTCGGTGCAGTTGCCAAGAAGTTCAGGCTACTTCGGATGAGTTGGTCGGGTTAAGCCGAAAAGACGGCAAACCCATAAAAGTTTCAGAGAATATCGCGCTTTTGGCACCTATTCGAGTAGCAGATTCAGTCTGCGAGATTCAAGTGACATCTTATGTTCCGACAGATCATCAATTGTCAGATTACCAGTTAGTAGTCGGGGAGCAGAAGATTGATTTTGAACCTTTTCGTATAGAGTTCGTCTCAGTTCTTGACCCCAACCAGCCATCGCCAACACCTTATCCGCCTTACGGTGGCATTTCTTTGGATTGGCCCCTTATAGTTTGGTGGCTCATTGGCGGCTTAACGTTTTTGATGGCGACTCTTTTGGGTTTTTGGCTACGTCGCCTGAGAAAGAAAAAGAGAACTCGTCTTCGAAAAGAAAAACTACTCACATCTAGAAAGCCAAGAGATGAAATGGCGTTTCAGGTAAGAAACATTATAAGGCAAATAGATTTCTCTGAGAAGGTGCCCGATCTCAACACCAGAATAAGCGCTGAGGTCATTCACTTTTTTATTCGCGAGTTTGAGATTCCTATTGATGAGCAGCTGACGTCGGCGTCATTGCGGCAGCTACGAAAAGCGTTAAAAAATGCCACAAATAGTGCTGATCTACTGAATGAAGCTAAGATCATAATTAAAGAAGTGAGAAATCTCAAACGTAGCCAAAATGTGGCACAAGAAGCTGCCAGGGATTTTTTGAAGCGGGCGATGCGTTTTGCTGAAAACATAGTGGAAGCAAAGAAAAAATGACTTTTCGTAACCCAGAGTATTTTTGGCTTTTTATACCATTAGCAGTCGTGCTCGGGTTGCTTATGTATCGGCGCAAGCAAATTAAGACATCGGTAATGTGGCCAAATGCAGGGCTTTTTTTAAAAGGTCCGCGCGGATTCAAAGCAAGATTTTGGTGGTTAGCTCGTTTGATGTGGTTAGCAGGGGCAAGCTTTTTGATTGTTGGCCTTGCTAGGCCACAAGTTTCTTCTGTCACAACTAAGAAGAACGTTGAAGGCATTGATATTGTTTTTGCTCTTGATATCTCAGACAGCATGTTGATCGAAGATATGAACCCTTACGAGAACCGATTGGAGGCCGCAAAGTCGACAATTCGCGATTTTATAGAAAAGCGTTTTTCAGATCGAATGGGATTGGTGGTTTTCTCGGGAGAGGCATACACAAGAGTTCCCCCAACCTTGGATTACAAGGTGCTTAAGCAGTCGGTATTTGAAGTGCAAACTCAGAGGGCTTTAAAGTTAGGAACGGCCATTGGCGTGGCGCTCGCGAATGCCGTGGCTCGGCTAAGGGATTCAGAAGCAAAAACCAGAGTTATCGTATTGCTAACGGATGGCGAAAACAATTCCGGAACAATTTCTCCTGAGACAGCGCTTGAAATTGCTAAGGGCTATAGCATGAGGATCTACACAATTGGTGTAGGTCGTGATGGCGAGGCCAGATTGCCAGTTTATCACGAAAGAGGTGGGCAGAGGTTTAAGACTTATCAGCCTATGCATAGCAAAGTGAATGATGATCTACTTGGTCGAATGGCAGAAGAGACTGGCGGCAAATACTTTCGCGCGACCACAGCGGGTGGGCTTGAAGAAGTTTTTGATTCGATCAACTCTCTAGAGAAGACGAAGATTGAAAGCAATCAGTTCACCCAGTATGAAGAGAAGTTTGCTGGTTGGATCATTCTGTCGCTCTTGCTCGGCTCGTTAGGCTTTGTGACGAGCGCGACTTGGCTTAGAGGTGTTGGTGATGTTTAGATGGCTTGATCCGTCTTGGCTATATGGCGTTTGGGCATGTTTAGGGTTGTTCGTTCTATATATCATTTGGTCAAGACGACAAAAAAATCAGTGGCTAAAACATTTTTCTCAGCAAAATTTACGTTATGTCAGGAAGGGCTCCGACAAGGCTGCTCATTTGAGTCGTGTTGTGCTTTTACTTATTTCACTTGCGCTGCTGTTTGTTGCTTTGGCCAGGCCCCAGCTAGGTCAGGGAGTTGAATCCGTCAAAGTACAAGGGGTTGAGCTTATTATTGGTATTGATCTTTCTAAGAGTATGTTAGCCGAAGATCTCAAACCCAGCCGATTGGCTCTTGCAAAAAAACAAATCAATCGACTGCTCGATAACCTCGGCGGCGACAGAGTTGGCTTGATTGGTTTTGCTGGCTCGGCTGTTTTGCTCTCACCGTTAACGAATGATTTTTCGGCCATTCGAATGTTTTTAGACTCAGCAGATGAGCAAACAGTTAGCACCCAAGGCACTAATTTTTTAGCAGTCTTAGAGCTTGCCAAGAAGTCCTTCGAAGATGGTGGAATGGAAGTAACAGAAACGCAAAGGGTCACAAGAGTTGTGTTGTTGATTACTGATGGCGAAGATCACCAGTCAGAGACAATGAAGAAACTAGAGGAACTCGGAGAATCAGGGATACGTGTGTTCACTGTGGGCGTCGGAACAGAAGAAGGAGCGCCCATACCAGATAGAGATGACAGAGGGTATCTTCGAGGATATCAAAAAGAAGCGCAGCAGGTCGTAGTATCAAAGGCAAACTTCGAAAGCTTGCGAGCCCTCGCAGTTAAGGGTGGCGGATCGTTTTTTGTGGCGACTTTCAATGGCACAGAAATTAATCAACTGAGACAAGATCTTCAGGCTTTAGAGCGAGCCGAGTTTGAGACGGAGATTGTGGCGAATTACCAAGAATTGTTTCAGTATCCTTTGATTTTGTCGTTTGTGTGTCTGTCGATCTTCTTTTTGACGATTGTAAACTGGCGGCAATTCACTCGAGCCGGTGCGGCTATGGTCTTTTTGGCGATCTTTGGTTTCAGTTTGTCAAGCGAGCGAGCAATGGCGCAGACTTCAGAAAGTTTGAATCCTTTTGAAGTTTACAAAAACAACCAAGCATTAAAATATTCCGAGGAGGACGAAGCCGAGAAGCTACGCTCTTTAGAGGCGCTGGAATCTCTTGCCATAGCCAATTCCAATGATGCGAAACTTCAGTTCAATTACGCTGTCTTGTTGTGGGTATTAAAAAGGCCGGAGGCAGCGTTAAAGGTGTTAGAAAGAATCTCGCAGCTGGATGCGTCGCCAGAACTTCGATTTATTCAGTATTTCAATGCAGCGGCTATTGCGACGGAGCTAAAAAAGATCGAGTTGGCGCTCGCATATTATCAGAAGGCCCTAGATTTGAACCCCAACTCCCAAGAGGTTAAACACAACATTGAGCTGCTACTTAAAAGTCAAAGTGGTAGCGGCGGAGATAGTGATCAGCAGAAGGATCAAAAGGATCAGGATCAGTCACAAAACGAACAGCAGCAGCAAGACAAAAAGCAAGGGGAGCAAGGGGAAGACGAGAAAGACAGCGATAAAGAAGAAGCCAAGGACAAGAAGGATCAGGGGCAGACTGGAGACCAGCCACCTACCCCAACCCCTTCCCCTAAGGATCAAGGTCAACAAGAGCCAAAAGAATTTAAAAGCGAGGAATTGACGAAGAAGGATGTGCAAAACATTCTAGATGAGCTGAAGAGGCAAGAAGAAAAAATTAGGAATCAACTCAATCAAAAGCCAGTAAAAGAACCACCTAACGGAAAAGACTGGTAGTGTAGTAAATATGAATGGTGTCGTGAAAAGGAGTAAGGCAGTCACTGTGGATTTAAAAAAAGCCGCATTAGAAAGTTTTACTAAGCTAACTTGGCTCAAACTGATGTCAGTCGCTGCACTATTCTTTTTTGTCACTACGAGCGGCTGGGCGCAAGCAAAGGTCACTGTAGAGAGTCATGTGGAGCCGTCAGAAGGTATAGCGGTTGGCGATTTCGTAAGATACACAGTTGAAGTTAATGTAGAGGGTGGCTCCGTAAATATACAGAGCGTCGACATTGGTGAAACTAGTGGCTTTTTAAAGAGATCTCAAAGTACCAGCGTCCAAAGCCGTCACGAACTGATAAATGGACAGATACAGACTTCGGTCTTACGATCTTACACATTTATCTTAGTCGCAGATAAAGACGGAACATTCACGCTCCCCCCCGCAAAAGTGACGACAGAAGAGGGAGTTTTAGAAACCAACCCCGTAAAACTCTTAGTGGCCAAATCGAGTGGCCGCTCAGGCGGAGGCAGCCAAGCTCCCCAGCAGGCACGCCCAAATAGGCAGAATCCTTTTGGCAGCGACCCCTTCACAAATGATCCCTTCTTTGAAGATCTTGATGACCTCTACAGCAAGATGCTCAGAAGAAGAGGTGTTGCTCCGCCTGCAGCGCCCCCAAAGAACTTTAATCCAAATGAAGCTTTCTTTATTAAATTAGAAGTCGACAAAGAATCGGCGTACGCGGGCGAGCAATTAACAGCGTCTTGGTATCTTTATACCAAATCGAACATCGTAAATATTGATACACTAAAATATCCTGATCTAAAGGGCTTCTGGAAAGAAGACATCGAAGTCGCTACAAAATTGAACTTCGAATCTGTGATTGTTGGCGGCTTACAGTACCAGAGGGCTTTGCTTGTTTCTTACGCACTCTTTCCGCTGAAACCAGGGGTTGCAGTCATTGATCCGTATCGGGCCAAGTGCACGGTCTCTTCTGGTGGCGTGTTTACTTTTGGTCAACTTCTTGAGCTGACTAAAACAAGTGAGATAAAGAAAATTCAAGTGAAAGATTTGCCAAGCCCAGTACCAGTGGATTTCACCGGAGCGGTTGGGGAGTTTTCTGTTTCATCTGAAATAACTGCTCAGACTTTGCGTGTGGGCGAGCCATTTCCGCTGAAAGTTAAGGTAGAGGGTAAGGGCAATGCAAAGCAAGTGAGTCTTCCTGCGCTTAACCTTCCTCAGACTGTAGAAAAGTATGATCAAACGGAAGACTCAAAGTTTTACAAGGATGGCAGAAGCTATAAAGAGGTTGAAGTCTTGCTCATACCCCGAGTTGAGGGGGAGCTGAAGATACCGGCAATGTCGTTTAGTTTTTTTGATCCTAATAGGCAGCAGTACGAAACTAAAATGACTAATGAGTTTGTGGTTCAAATTGGTCCCGCGCAGGCTGGCTCTCAGTTTCCTTCGCAGCGTCTGGCAATCGACGGTAGCGATACACAAAGGCCAGCAGACTTTCTAGTGGCAGGAGGCTATTCGTCCTTGCCGGGCTGGCTTTCATTGATGAGAGATCATTACTATTGGCTATCGCTATCGGTTGTAAGTCTTCTTTCAGTGCTAGCTATGTTTTTGAGGTTTAGCTCTTCGCGCCGCAAAGTGCCCCAGCTCCATAAACAAGTCGCTTCTCGGGTGAAAAAACTAGAGGCACTTTTGAAGCAAGAAGATTTAACGAAGTTAGGAGCTGAGGGTGTGAACTCTATTTATTGGCTACTTAGCCAGTTTAAAGATGAGGCCAGTGCGAGCAGTTTTGATGACCTTATCTCTCAGTTGCCACCATCAATGAAGACGCTAGCTCATACTGAGCTTCGGGCCATTTTCGAAGAGTTTGAAGCTCTCACATTCAGAAGAGAGAATAATGGCGCTGAAAAAGGCACTGACAGGGCCAGTGATCGAGGAACTGAAAAGGCTGTTCACAAAGGCATGCCTCAAGATTATAAAAAATCTCTGCGCGAACTCATCACGAAATACGAAAAAATCGCTCACGAATTATTGAGTTAAGGCTCTGTCAATCCACCCCTGTAAATCCAGGTGGTTTGCGGGCGAGCAAGAATTAAGTTTTTTGATTGTGCTTTTTTTGCGAGCGAACTCAAAAAGATCAAATATTGCGTATTGAGCGGCATTAATTCTAGCTTCGTCCTATTTTTGAAGAGTCTTTGAAACAAGTCTTTGAAAAGGCGGTCAAGTAAAGCCGCTCCCCAACTCTCCGGATACCGAGTTATTTGTTGATGACCTTGCATTCCAGCGAAGCTCTCGTGTTCAGCTGGGGGTTTTGTCGATGCGAACTGATTGTCGCCTTCCATGGGCTCATGCGCCTTTGAAAATTCCTCTCGGATTTCTTTTAACAACTGAAAAAGAGCTTCCGTCGAAAGAGAAACTAATGGCAACTGGGTATCGAAATCAAACAGTGTGCGCTCTTGTTCTGTTAATCCAAAAATCTTCGACTGGGTGTGTTTTAAGTCAGCCACTATGAAATCAATAGATTCTCTGTGCAAACTCAGGTGTTTAAGAACTTCTACGAAGGGCGTGCTCATCGCTGCATCTATGAAAAAGGTCCACCTTGAATCTAGTGACTGAAGAGCCGCATATTCTCTCTGAGAGGTTCCGGACTTTTGATCAAGGGTGGCGGAACTCTGTGACGTTGGTTGAGGTTTGGCCATTTTCGGCGTACTTCCTTGAGAATGCCTGGGCTCGAAGAAGGAGATCAGAGACAATGAATCGTAGGTAAAAATATCAAGAGATTGATTCTGCTTTGCATTGTATCTCCAATGTTTGGGTAGGTGGACCGAGTAATCGTTTGTCATCTGAAAGAAGCTCTGTAAGTCTCGTAAAAAGAGGTCCACCTCTTTTTCTGACGGCTGGCCGATAGCTACAAACGAAATGGTTTTCATTGTACCCTTCTAACTTGAAATTTTGAAAGAGAGTATCAGAAGTAGATGATAAAGAGAGATCTCGAGTTGCTTTTTCATTTTTGCACTGTAGTCACCTTATTAGGTGGGTTAGTTTGCAGCACCGCAACCGCCGACATCAAATGGGCCGTTAGTGGTGCACATTGGACGGGCGCTGTAACGCCGCTCAGCCAAGCTAAAATGTCTGAATTAGCTTTTCAGTATCAAAAGTGCGCAGAGTTTTCGGTGAGGGCGCACGCGGTTGTTCCTGCCGCTACAAAGCACTGGGTCGCCATGGCCGAAATTCGGTGTGCCCTATTCGCGCTAGAAGCAAAACAAATCACTGCCAAGCAGTTTCAATATTATGTGAACCGCTGGATTCAGCATCGTCCACCTTTACCGGGACAACCTCTTTATGACGAGGTAAGAAATCTTGATGTAAATGTTCAACTAACGGCTATCGAAAACTATCCCGGCAGCCGGCGTGGGGCAGTATATGAAGAATTGTTGTCTGGGGTAGTTGGTCTTGATGCATGGATGAATTCTCAGAAAAAAGCGCGATATTACTTTTGGGCAGCTAGCTTGAGTTTGGCAAAAGGGGACCACCCGGCAGCAAAGGTACTTGCTGAAAGAAGTTTGTCGGGGGGATTTTCGGTTGAAGCCGCCCAAGTACACTCCAAATCGAGTGAGAAGCTGGCGCAGAATCCCAACTGCACGGGTGACTGTGCCGCCCAGGCGGGAGAGCAGCGAAATCACTTGATAGAAGAGGCTGGCACTCTCGTTGACGAGGTTAAAAAAGCAAAAAACATTTCAGAAAAAGTGCAGGCCCTTGAGAAGCTACAAGATAAATATCCTCAGTCTCAGCAGTTGGCAAAACTATGGGAAAATCTAAAAGACGGTGCAAAAAAAGAATTAGGAAGAGAAAGTTCTATAAGTAAAACCTGGAAGAAGGCTTTGCAGGGTGCACCTGCCCCAGTCTTGTTAGATCTTATTGATATAGCCTACTATCGTGGCGATCAGGACGGTTGTGCATTGTTTGCTGAGCTTATTGCTGATTCGGCGGCTGAGGCCCTGGGCGAACTCTGGCAGCTGAAGTGTCTCAACCTTTCGGAAGATCAACAAAAAGAGATTTATAAAAAGTTTGTTAAAAAGCGATCGCGCTGGCTGGGTTCTCCTATCGAAAGTGAGATGTTACTTCTTTCGGGTTTTTCAGCTCTTAAAGATTCTAACTTCGATGAAGCGTCGTCACTATTTTTGGAGCTCTCGACAGTTGATCAGAGCAGTGAGTGGAATCTCAAAGGGCTCTACTGGGCTTGGTATTCTTTCTCAGAAAGCTTGGCGGTTTTTGCGCAAAAGCCCGAAGAGAAGCGTTCGCCATCTGAGGTAAAAAGCATCGCTGAGCTACGTGAGAAAATTGAACAAATAAGATCAGTGTTGATAGAAGAGTATCCACTCACTTATTACGGTATTCGGGCTCGAATGAGCCGCCCAGAAGAACCTTGGTTTGATAAGGCAAAAACACTACCCTCAAAGCAAGTGGTCTTAAAGGTTCCTGCTGACATAGAACAGCTGGCCAAAAATGGTTGGCCGGCAGAGGCGGCAGCATCGTTGAGAGCCCAACTTGCCCATTTATCACCAGTAGCGTCAATCGAGCGACTCAATTGGTTTTCGAAAATAGGTGCCTACCGACCAGCAATCAGTGAATTCACTCTGGTGTGGGATCAATTGAGAAGCGAAAGAAGTGAAGTGTTATTAAAAGGCGGATTTCCTAAGCCTTTTAAGTCGATATTTGAACACTTTGCAAAAGAGAATAGCCTAGATAACGATCTTGTTTTCTCGCTAGCGAGGCAAGAGAGTGCTTTTGATTATAGTGCCGTGAGTATAGCGGGCGCACTTGGACTTATGCAAATGATGCCAGCTACGGCAAGAGACGTTGCCTCTCAGCTCAGGTTCCGCAAGTATCCCGTTGAAATGGCACTGACAAAACCCTGGATCAATGTGCAGTTTTGTACTCGATATTTGGCTCAGATGTTAAAGATGTTCGATGGTCATGTGCCTTTGGCCCTGGCGGCATACAATGCTGGACCTGGTCGAGTGCGAGGTTGGCTCAAGATGAGACAGCTATCACCTCAAAAGTCCTCAAGAATCGCCGATGAAATGTGGATTGAGGAGATACCTTGGACAGAGACGCGAAATTACGTACTTTCAATTCTAAGAAACTTATTGGTTTACCGCTACTTGGGGTCAGGTCTAGACCCCGATCAACCGATTCTATGGGAGAGAAATGCGAAGCTTGCGCAGCTGACGCAGTGACGGTAGCCTTTAATTAGAGGAGATTCTGTTTTGACGAAATATTTCATTAAAAGTCTGACCGCATTGACACTCATCGTAACCGTCGGTTGCTCAACCACCTATCGGAGCGCATTTAATGCCGATGATGCTCCAGTCGAAGGAGATATCACAAAGTTCTCCGTCGAGTCGCAACTCCCTGATATGGATGCCGCTTCGGAGTCTGATCTTCCGCAAGAAGTGAACGGACAAGTAGAAAAGTGGATCAACTACTTTACTGGCCGCGGGCGACCTCATATGGAGAGATATCTTTCGCGCTCTTCTCGGTACCTTCCAATGATGAAAGCGATTCTGGTCAAGAACGGTTTGCCTGAGAATTTGGTTTATGTTGCTTTGATTGAATCAGGATTCAATTCGGTCGCGCACAGTCATGCGGGTGCTGTTGGCTATTGGCAATTCATACGTGGTACCGGTAAGGCATACGGTCTTCACATAGACTCACTTGTTGATGAAAGAAAAGACTTCATTCTTTCGACTGAAGCAGCGGCCAAATACTTAAGTGGTCTCTACAATTTATTTGGGTCTTGGTACTTAGCTATCGCAGCGTATAACGTTGGCGAGAATCGCATCAAGCGCTTAGTGATGAAGCACCAGACGCGGGACTTTTGGGAGCTTGTTCGAAAGCGCGGGTTGCCACGTGAAACTCAAGACTATGTTCCGAAGTTTATTGCGGCAAAGCATATTGCAAAAGACCCTTCGAAATTTGGTTTTACTGATATTCAGTATATGGTGCCTCTGCAGTTCGAGGAGATTCGCTCAAATCACGCAGTCGATCTTAAAGAGCTAGCGAAGAGGATTGATGTAGATTACCAAGAAATTCGCGCATTGAATCCAGCATATCGCAGTCAGTACGCCCCTGCTATGGGCGGGCGAGTTGTGTTGAGGGTTCCGGTGGGTCAAAAACTGCTAGCTCAGCAGTCTCTCGAATTTGCTAAAGCCACTCGGCGCGAAATTGCCAAAGCTGATCGCGGCTATTTTGTAAGCCACAAAGTACGTAGAGGCGAAACTCTTGGTGGGATAGCACGGCGGTATCGCACATCCATTCGCGCTATACGTGAAGCCAACAACATGGGCCGTAAAACCATGATTCGCGCAGGTTCGGTAATCAAGGTTCCATCTCGTACATATGCAAAAAGCGGCAGCACAAGCGATGCGAGTGTTCGCAAGCGTTACTCTAAGAGTTATGCAAACACGAGAGCTCCTAGTGGCGGTGGAGCTCCAGATTATAAAGTGCGACGCGGCGACAACTTGACGATTATTGCTAGTAAATTTGGAACTTCTGTTGCGCGTTTGCGCGCTGCTAACGGATTAAAGCGCGGGCAAGTTTTGATGGCGGGGAAGCGCCTCAAAATACCCGGGCACCAGCTTTCGGATGTTCATACAGTTCGTCGTGGCGACACGCTTTACGACATAGCCCGCAGGTACAAAACTTCTGTGGGCCGCCTTGCTCAGGCTAATGGTTTGAAGCGACGAGATTCACTTCACGTGGGTAAAAAACTTCGCATTCCTTAAGGAACGAATAGCAGCGTTATTCGTCGTCGACAGAGCACACGGCTATGCCTCCTCCTCGCGCCTTACTCTTCGCTTTATTGCGTTTGCTCGCTACGTTTAATGAAACGTCAACAATCGCTAATCTCTTGCCTGTTTATTCCGGTTTTTGTGCCAGACTTGTTTGTGCGAGACTTGGATGGCTTACAGTTATCTCGTCTCGGTGGGCAGTGCTCAGCGAATGAGTGCCGATAATCAAGGACAGTTGTGCACACGAGCTCGGATCCGCTATCCAGTTTAAATTTTTAGTATCTAAATATCTTGTTCCGATATCCAACAATTCTCTGAAGGCAGAAGCCCAGACTACTTTATATTCGATTTCCACGTCGAAAGTAGAATCAATCGGTACTTTAGAAATTCAGGTTAAGGCCGCCATTATTGGGCGCCACGTCGATTTGAGGTTTTATTCTTTTGATAACTTGTTTTTGTAGGCTCAAATACGGTTTTCAGCTCATAGTCGTTTTCGTTGGCTTGATCTTTCTCGCAATATTTTTGAGCATCACAGAAATCTTTCGATTTAAGCAATCGATTCATTTTTTCGTACATGTAAGCTCCCATAAGGGTGTTGTCGTATTCTTCAGACAGTACTCTCAGCTTGGTATTGAGATCTGTAATCCCGTCCGACACGGAATCCAATGTGCGAGCGAAGTTGTTCCCTCGAACAGTTTCTCGCATGCGAGTCATTTGTTCTTGTAGGGCGGTCATTTCGGCGCGGCGGATATCTTCCTCCTGAGATTTTTTGGTCTTTTCAAGCAGGGCATTTTGTGCAAGCGTTAATCTCTCGTCTGCGCTGTTGAGGCTACTCAGGGCTTTATTAAACTCATCTTCTAGTTTCTTTGCTTCCGCCTCTTTATCGGCGAGTGTTTTTTCTAAGTCAGACTTCTTATTCTGCCAAGCCATTTGGTTCAAATAACCTTTTCGACCTGTAATCTCAACAAATTTGGGCGAGTTTCTGCACACATAAGTTTTGTACTGTGAGTCTTCGAAGCAGTGCTCCTGAATAATTGAAATGTCCTTCTTAAACTCTTCAACGGCGGCTTTTGATTTGGCATATTCACCCCCCTTGCACTGCTCAAAGGATACTATATCTTTCGAGCCGCAAAGTTTTCGAAGATGCTCTGAGGCTTTTGCAGTACTGCGGTCAATCGTTTGCCGCGCTTGTGAGTAGGCGAGGCGCAAACCACCTATATCTTGAATTTTGACTTGATCTTTAGGGTCAAATTCGTCTACCGCATTAGTATTCGCGAAGACAAAAGATGAGGCTAAAACAAAAAGTGCTTTAGAAATAGGTGTTTGTAAAATGAGTTTCATCGCGCTCACCTCCATGTGTCGAACGGCCCTACCAGCGTGAAAAACGCATAGTACAGTCATTATTTCGTGAATATTTGAAAGAAGAAACAAGTTTCGTTGGAGCTGTCAGAAATCGACATTGGTCTTGAGAATGGGGTCTGGCATTTCAACAGCAGCACAAATTCACCTTACTGTTAAACCAACTTGCTCTTCACGTACTCGGCGACGGTGGTGAAATCTTTTGATGTCGGTGTGTTGGGGTGGCTTGAGACGTAGGGTATGCCCATTTCACACGAACGGGACAACTCAAGAGTGAATGGCACCGAAGCGAGCTTTTTAAGGCCTCGACCATCTAAATAAGCATCAATTTCGCCTTTTTGAAACATCTCAACTCGATCGCCGGCTGGTGTGAGCATGTAAGACATATTCTCAACAACACCCAATACAGGAATGCCAACACGGCCAAACATATCGATCGATCGCTTCACATCAGAAAGCGCAATATCTTGAGGAGTAGAAACCACAACGGCCCCACTGACCGGTACTTTCTGGGCAAGAGTTAGCTGCACGTCACCCGTACCAGGAGGCAGATCAATCACCAAAACATCAACTTCTCCCCAAAGAACATCTCTTAAAAACTGATCGATGGCCTTAAAGAGCATTGGCCCACGCCACACGAGCGCCGCGCTTTCTTCAATTAAGTAGCCGATACTCATCAACTTCACCCCGCCTCGTTCGATCGGAATGATTTTTCCGTCGGCGGTGATTTCTGGTTTTTGTCTGAGTGTTCCCGTGAGTCTAGGTACACTTGGTCCGTAAATGTCCGCATCAAGTAGGGCCGCTTTGAGCCCGACCTTTGCGAGCGAGTAAGCAAGATTCAAGGCCACAGTGCTTTTGCCGACGCCCCCTTTGCCAGAGCCAACAGCAAGAATTGTCTTAACGCCCCCAATGGGCTGTTGTTGTTCGAAGGGATTCATCTGCGCCATGAGGCTCCTTTGGTAGCTAGTTTACAATTGCATCCGCAATTGAAATACTATGAGAGGTGAACTCCACAAGCTTTGTACTTCTCAATCTAGGTGTTGTCACGGCACTGGTCGTGTTGATCTTGCTCGTTCGAAAGCGCTCGCGCCCGACGCCGCTGAGAATGCAGGAGAGCTCTCCTACAAGCGGGCTCTTTTCTAGGCAGTCACGCAGCAATTTGGAAGATGGGCAGTCGACTCGTTCACTCACGGTTTATTTTCAGTTTAACGGAGAATCTTGGGAGGCCCACGAAGTTTTAGGGATCCCGGCCGGCAGTGAACTCAGGCGAGCCCGGGAAGCCTACAATCGCTGCCGCGTGTCCTCTCCCGACCCACACAGCTGCGAATTCTTCAAGCTCGCCCTCAATGCCCTCGAGGAGTTTCGAAAAAACCAAGCCTAACGCAAAAAGTCATCATTGAGCTTGGCTCTAGGCCCGACTAATGTAGAGCTCTTTCTTTGAGGCTAATAAATGGAAACTCGTTATCTAGAAGATCTGCAAATTTTGGTGTCGCTTTGTAAAAGGCGTGGTTTTGTTTTCCCCAGTAGCGAAATCTACGGCGGAATCAATGCATGTTGGGATTACGGACCTCTCGGTGCCGAGCTAAAGCTCAATGTAAAGAAAGTTTGGTGGGAGTCCATGACCCGACGGGCAGACGTTGTTGGGTTAGACGCGGCTATATTGATGGCTCCTATGGTCTGGAAGGCCTCGGGGCATGTCGATACTTTCTCTGACCCGATGGTGGATTGCAAAAAGTGTAAGCTACGATTTCGAGCTGACAAGATCGATCTTAAAAATCCACCCTGCAAAGAAAAGTGCGGCGGAGAATTCTTAACCGAACCTCGTAACTTCAATCTTATGTTCAAGACCTACATGGGGCCACTTGAAGATGCTTCGAGCATTGTTTACCTCAGGCCAGAGACTGCCCAAGGCATTTATGTAAATTTTGAAAATGTTCACACATCTATGCGAAAAAAGGTGCCTTTTGGAATCGCCCAAATCGGCAAAGCCTTTCGAAATGAAATTACTCCTGGCAACTTTACATTCCGCACACGTGAATTTGAACAGATGGAGATGCAATTTTTCGTCAAGCCAGGTGCCGATGAAAAATGGATGGATTACTGGAAGCAAGCTCGCCAGGATTTTTATCTCAGCCTAGGATTTCGTAAAGAGAATCTCAGGTTCCATGCCCACACCGAAAAGGAACTAGCGCATTACGCGAAGAGTGCCTTCGATATTGAGTTTCAGTTTCCGATGGGTTGGCAAGAGCTCGAGGGCATTCATAATCGATCCGACTTCGATTTGAGCCAACACCAAAAATTCTCGGGTAAGAATCTTGAGTACTTTGAAGAGGCCACCAAAGAAAAATTCTTGCCGTACATTATAGAAACCTCGGCGGGCTGCGACCGTTTCGTGCTTGCGGCACTTTGCGATTCTTACCGGGTAGAAATCACAGAAACCGACGGGAAAAAAGACGAACGAATTGTTCTCGGTTTACATCCCCAGTTGGCTCCAGTTAAAGCGGCAGTGTTTCCGCTTTCAAAAAAGCCTGAGCTTCAGGAGCTTTCTGAAAAGATCTTCGGAAGGCTAATGAAAAAATGGGTCTGCCAGTACGACGAATCTGCCAGTATCGGCAAACGCTATAGAAGACAAGACGAGATCGGAACCCCACTTTGCATCACGGTAGACTTTGACTCTTTAACCGATAACAAAGTCACAGTGAGAGAAAGAGACTCAATGAAGCAAGACCGGGTGTCTATTGATTCATTAGAAGCTTATATGTCAGACAAACTTGTTGATCTGGCAAATGCGAGAGCAGCGGCAACGAGTTAAATTGGAAGTGGCGCTTAAAGTGGCACTTTAAGGGGGAGGCATGGAGTTGGACTTGAGCGAGCAAATCAAATCACCCGTTAAAGCAAACAAGAATATCTATCGTTTTGGTGGTGGCCGAGCTGATGGCACAGCAAAAATGAAAAATCTATTGGGCGGTAAAGGGGCCAATCTTGCAGAGATGGCCGGTCTTGGTATTCCTGTTCCGCCCGGCTTTACAATTACAACCGAAATCTGCACCGAGTTTCTAAATCTAGGGAGACTTCCTGATCACATTAAAAATGAAGTGAAGTCGTCAGTGAGCGAAGTTGAAAAAATCGTAGGTAAGTCGTTTGCGTCTACTGTAAATCCGCTTCTGCTAAGTGTGCGCTCCGGGGCCCGAGCAAGTATGCCGGGTATGATGGACACGATTTTAAACTTGGGGCTTAACGCCTCTACCGTAGAAGCGCTCGCCAGCGCGACGAACAATCCGCGATTCGCTTGGGACTCGTATCGGCGCTTTGTTCAAATGTATGCGAATGTTGTTATGGGGTATTCGTCTAGCCACTTAGAAATTCATTTGGAAGATCTGAAACACCTCAAAGGCGTCGAATTAGATAGTGAGCTTTCAGTCGATGATCTAAAAACTCTGGTTTCAAAGTACTTAAGTGATATTGCCATGAATACAGCCCAAAAATTCCCTGAAGATCCATGGGACCAGCTATGGGGCGCGATAGAAGCGGTCTTTAAAAGTTGGCAGACTCCGCGGGCGAAAACCTATAGAAAGCTTCATGATATCCCTGACACATGGGGCACTGCTGTCAACGTGCAGGCAATGGTTTTTGGAAACATGGGCGAGACTTCGGCCACAGGAGTTGCCTTCACAAGAAATCCATCGACAGGAGAAAAGGCCCTTTACGGAGAATTTCTTATCAATGCACAGGGCGAAGATGTAGTTGCCGGCCTTAGAACTCCAAACCCGCTTTCTGGAGCCGTCTCTCACTCAATGGAGTCTCAGCTTCCTGCGGCCTTTCAAGAATTTGTTGATATCGCCAATAAACTCGAGACTCATTACCGCGATATGCAAGACTTGGAGTTTACAATTGAGAACTCGCGTCTTTGGATGCTGCAAACGCGAACAGGCAAAAGAACAGCCCAGGCCTCTTTAAGAATTGCTTGCGAACTTCTGGATGAAGGAATTATTTCCGAGAAAGAAGCTCTTTTGCGAATAGATCCAGGGAGTTTAGATCAACTTTTGCACCCAACGCTCGACCCGAAGGCGACAAAAAAATTACTTGCGAAAGGTCTTCCTGCTAGCCCCGGAGCTGCTAGCGGACCAATTGTGTTTACAAGTGAAAGCGCAGAAGAATACGAGATTCACCATGGTAAGAAACCCATCCTCGTGCGTGTTGAAACTTCGCCAGAAGATATTGGCGGAATGGTTGCTGCAGCCGGCATATTGACAAGCCGAGGAGGGATGACCTCCCACGCGGCAGTTGTCGCGCGTGGCATGGGCAAATGCTGCGTGGCTGGTTGTTCAGACATTCTTATTGATGAGAGGCAAAAAACTCTCATCGTAAAAGGTCACAAGTTTACTGAGTTTGACGTGATCACACTTGATGGTTCTACCGGAGAAGTCTTTATGGGTTCTGTTCAAACCGTTGAGCCGCTGTTGAGCGAACACTTTGATCGCGTTATGAAGATGGCTGACGGTGCGCGAAGAATGTCGGTAAGAGCAAATGCTGATACTCCTAAGGATGCAAAAGTTGCGAGAGATTTTGGCGCGAGTGGAATAGGGCTTTGCCGTACGGAGCACATGTTCTTTGATCCGGAGCGTATCGATGTTGTTCGGCAGATGATACTTTCAGAAACAACCGACGAGAGAATAGAGGCTCTTGAAAAGCTACTTCCTATGCAAGAGGCAGATTTTTACGAGATTTTTAAGGTCATGGACGGTTTACCGGTCACGATACGTTTGCTAGATCCGCCGCTTCATGAGTTTTTGCCTCAATCTGAAAAAGAAGCAATGGAGCTTGCAGAGAGACTTCAAGTAAAACCCGAAGTACTTCGCAATAAGGTGCAGCAGCTTCATGAGTTCAATCCGATGTTGGGGCACCGCGGGTGTCGCCTTGCTGTGACTTTTCCTGAGATTTATGAAATGCAGGTAAGAGCCATCGCGCGCGCAGCAATAAGAAACGTCAAAGAGGGGCGCACACTCAGCCCTGAAATTATGATTCCTTTGATATTAAGCTCCAAAGAGCTTCAGATTATTCGTGAGCTCGTGGACGCTCAGATGACTCAAGAAATGAACCAAAGCGGAGTAAAATTTGAATATCTCGTCGGAACGATGATTGAGCTTCCGAGAGCAGCACTTGTCGCTGATAAAATTGCTGAGTTCGCAGACTTTTTTAGTTTTGGAACGAATGATTTAACCCAAACTACATTAGGCATCTCGAGAGACGATGTGGGGCGGTTTTTGAACTCCTATCTTGAAAAGGGGCTTTTTGAAAAGGATCCTTTTTCGAGTATTGATCAGGGCGGCGTTGGCCAACTTGTCGAGATCGGATTCAAACGGGGGCGCCAAACGAAAAATCAGCTTAAGGTCGGAGTTTGCGGCGAACACGGGGGAGATCCGGCAAGTATCGCATTCTTTGAAAAAGTGGGGTTGGATTACGTCTCGTGCTCGCCATTTCGTGTGCCGATAGCTCGTATAGCAGCGGCCCGCGCCACGCTTAAGTGAAAAGGTACAAAAGGTACGGAGTCACTTGCAAAAGGTACGGAGTCACTTGTGGGACTTAACGCGTTAAAACACGGTCAAAAATGTCGATGAAACTCTACTTTTTAAGTTGGGTAATTCAAGACTTTGTAGAATAATTTTGGCTTTGGCGCCTCTAGCGAGGCATTTCGGCATGTAATGGTGTCGTGAGAAGGTGGTAGCGCTTTGAGAATCAAGAAATTAGAGTTGATAGGCTTTAAGTCCTTTAAAGATAGAACTGTTATCCAATTTGATGCAGGTATTACAGGAATCGTTGGGCCCAACGGTTGCGGCAAGTCCAATATTATCGATGCACTTATTTGGGTCATGGGCGAGCAATCAGCAAAACATCTTCGCGGCTCTAGTATGGAGGATGTGATCTTTGGCGGAGCCGAAGGGCACCCGGCATCGGGCTTTGCCGAAGTTTCGCTTGTTCTAGAAAACGAGGGTGGCCCGTTCCCGGCAAAGTACTCCCACTTAACCGAAGTGCAAATCACAAGAAGGCTTTCAAGAAGCGGGGAGTCTGACTATTTGATCAACCGCGAAGCGGCTAGGCTGAGAGATATTCAAGAAGTTTTTATGGACACTGGAGCCGGTGCCAAAGGGTTCAGTATTATCGAGCAGGGCGCCATCGGTAAGATCATCACGGCCAAACCTGACGACCGCAGAACTCTTATTGAAGAAGCTGCTGGGATCACAAAATTTAAAGTGCGAAAACGCGAGAGCCAAAGAAAGCTCCAAGCGACAGATCAAAATCTCGTTCGCCTCAATGACATTGTGGGTGAACTGAAGAGGCAAATCGATAGCTTGCAGCGCCAAGCAAAAAAAGCAGAGCGGTACCGAGAGGTAAAGCAAGAGATTGAAAAATTAGAACTCAAGCTCGCCTCAGAAAAATTTAGAGAACTCAACGCTATACTCAATGATTCTGAGAGCATTCTTGTAGAGTCAGAAGATCAAGAGGGCCAAGTAAAGACTCAAGTGGAGTCACTTGCTGCCAAACTTGAAGAACTCAAACTGTCTTTGCTTGAAAGAGAGAAGAATCTTGAAACAGCGCAAGCTATTTTTCACGATTTTCAGCTGCAGGTTCAAAAGAAGGAGAGCGAGATACAGCGCCTTGGATTTGAGGTAGAGCAGGCTCAGCGCCAAGAGATCATGCAAGACAGTCTTCGCAGCGACCTGTTAAAGAAACAAAAGGATTACGAGGCTTCTAAGGCGCAACTTTACCAAACCTTGTCAGAAACGACGGAGATTCTTGAGGGCGCCAATGCTCGATTTGATGCGATTAAGTTAGAGGTAGAAGAAGCAGAGAGCAAAACCCAAGAGCTGGACGATGACCTCACAACTAAGCGCCGTGAACTCATGACATTGGGGCAAGGTGAAACGCAGTTTAAACTTCAAATCGAAAACGCAAATGAAAAAATACAAGAGCTTGAGCAAAGACTCAGGGACGCCGCCGGAGTTGCAGGAGAGATCGATCAAAAGCTTCAGGTAGCTCAGAATCGAAAGAATGAGCTGATAACCCAAAACAGCACTCAAGTTTCTAGTTTAGCTGAAGTCAATGTAGATAGAGAGGCAAAGAGCTCACAAAAGCTCGATAAAGAACTCGACATTGAACAAAGTGAACGTGAGCTAACTGCCATGCGATCACAGTTAACGGAAGTTGCTGGTAAGCTTTATGGTTTAGAAAATCTTCAACAAGGATTTGAAGGCTTTGAAGAAGGCGTAAAGGCGCTCTTGTTGTGGAGACGCTCTGAAATAGAAAAACACCCCGATGGCGGGCTCTCTTCATTTCGGCCGGTAACAGAAATCATAGAAGTGCCCGAAAATCTTGAGTTGGCTATGGAAGCAGCCCTTGGCACACGAATTCAAAGTGTTATCACAACCGATTCAGCAGATTTAAAGAATGCCGTCGGTTTCTTAAAAAACCAGCAATCAGGTAGAGGATTATTTGCTTCAAAAGAGTGGATGAGTGAACGCGGCCATACTTTGGCGGCACAAAGCGATGAGCTTTGGCAAAAGGCGACGGCAGAAGATGGTGACCTTTCAAAGGGTCTACGATTAGTTGATTCCGTAAAAGCGAATCAAGAATATGCTCCGCTGATCAAAAGTTGGCTGGGGCGAGTTGTTGTCGTTGACACTCTTGAAGAAGCGCTTGAAGGCAGCAAAAAGCACGCCGAGTTCACGTATGTGACTTTCGATGGCGATGTTGTTGAAGCTAGCGGAGTTGTCATCGGCGGAGCGAAAGAAGCTGCTGATTCGGGAGCGCTTAAGCGAAAACGCGAAGTGCGAGAGCTATCTCTGAAGAAGCAAGAGCTATCTGCTAAAGCGGCTCTGATAGAAGAAGTTATTCGAAAACAAAAAGAAGAGCTCTCCACTCTCAGCACAGAGATGGAAGTTTTGAGTGATAAGAAGCGAAAGCTTGAGATTGAGGTTGAGCACGGCGGGCGCGAAATTGAGCGAGCCAATATCGAGATCGACCAAGTAACTAGAGCGGTTGAGCGACAAGCAAAAGAGGTCACACAGCTTACTGAGCAAGTGAACTCCACTCAAGCCAAGATCGCAGACTGGCAGCAGAGGCTTGCGGAGATTCTAGCCCGAAAGGTTGAACTTGAAACACACTGCCAGAGTCTTGAGGTCGAGTATCTCTCTGAAAGAGATCGACTTGATGAGCTGAAGGACAAGTCAACAAATGCCCAAGTAGAGTTTGTAGAAAAGAAAGAGCGAAATGATGCCGCTAAACGCCAGCTTGAAACGGTTGAACGGGATTTGAGTGAAGTCACTGAGCGACTCGGTAGCATGATTGAGCAGAGTGAGAAGAACCGTGAGTCAGCGACGGATCATGAGATTGCTCTTCGAGAAACTCGAACTTTGCTGCATCAGCTTATTGATGAGGCGCAGGCTCAGCAGTTAAGAGTGAGTTCTTTAAAGAATGACTTCGAAACCCTCTCTTCAGAAATCCGCTCTAAAGATAGTGAGCTCAGTCAGCTGCGAAGTTCTCATTCGGAGTGGTTAACTCGTCTCAACGATTCCAAATTCAAAGCCGAGCAAGCCAGAATGAATCTTGCAAACATTCGTGAGCAGATTCTAGAAAAGTATGTGCTTGAGCTTGAGCAAATCGAAGCGCAGTACTGCATCGACGAATCAGAGACACTGGATTTATTAAAAGAGAAACTAGAGGAGCTCAAAGACCGCGCACGCAAGATGGGCGAGGTAAATCTTTCTTCGATTACAGAGTATGAAGAGGTTTCTGCGCGATATGAGTTTTTAATAAAACAGCAGCAAGATTTGAATGATGCAAAAGAGCAGCTTCGCAAGGTTATTGACCGAATCAACCGAATTTGCTCAAGAAGATTTAAAGAAACATTTGAGGCTGTGAATGAGAGATTTCAACGCGTGTTTCCAGTTCTTTTTGGTGGCGGTGAGGCCCAATTAATACTTATTGAGAACGAAGTAAGCGGCGAAATGGGCATAGATATCATAGCGAAACCTCCGGGCAAGAAACCACAAAGTGTGACGCTCTTGAGCGGTGGCGAAAAAGCACTCACAGCGGTTTCTTTGATTTTCTCGATCTTTCTTGTTAAGCCTTCTCCTTTTTGTTTGCTTGACGAGGTGGATGCACCGCTAGATGATGCGAACGTTTATCGCTTTGGTGATCTTGTGAGAGAGATGGCCAAGAGAAGCCAAATTATTGTGATCACGCATAATAAGCACACTATGGAGATTAACGAGAAACTCTACGGTGTGACTCAAGAGGAACGTGGGGTTTCTAAGATGGTCTCCGTTTCTTTGCAGCAGGCCCAAGAAGTCATCGCATAAATAAACCTTTAGGGAGCCGAAACTAATGAAGTTAGTTTGTGTTTATGCGGTCGACGGAGGTTTGTGGAATTCTGTCTTGGGTGTCGCGCATAAAATGATCTCGCCCAAAACCTACGGTTGCACTCTTTGCAGTCTCACTCACGGTGCTCTTTCTGAGAAGAAACAGTGGAAGCAATTTCGTGAAAAACTTGGAACAGAGATGGAGTTCTTACATAAAGATGAGTTTACCGCGCGCTACCGGCATGTTGATTCTCTATTGCCGGCGGTGTTCTTAGACAATTCCGATCAACTGCAACCACTCATCGACTGTGAAGAAATCAAAGAATGTAAAGACGTCGAAACCTTTATTAAGCTAATCACCTCCCGCTTAGGCAGTGAATGCAAATTGGCGAAGCGGTGATTCTTTAATTGGTTTTACATCACCGACAAAAACGCGAAGCTGTTTGCTTGGCTCTTGCCTAGAAACACTTAAGAAGGTATCAAATCCTTTCTCAGTAAGTCTTAACGGGCTGGAGAGGGCAGTGAGTGCATCAATCAGCCAACCAATGGAGTTTCAATGTATTTAGTTAAATCCTTTTGTTTTGTGATACTTACATTGCTAAGTGCGTTTTCTGATGCGAAGGCTCAAGGTGCAGCGTCCTTGTGTGCGCCAACCTCCCCAGAGGCAATCGCTCGAGTCGAGTTGATAAGACACGTCCTGCTTTCTGAAGAGGACCTTTATGCTCCAGCTTTCGAAGAATTGGACGGAACAGTTGACTTCACCGAAGCTGTGAACTTGATTTTGAAAACCTGCAAAATTGAGCCACGCAGAGTTTGGAATGATTTTGTGACTTCGCCCGAAGGCAATGTGCCTCAAAATCTTCTCGACAGTTTTGGCGATCTCCTCAGCGACGAAGAGGGCGTTTGGGGCGACACCATCTTAGAGGGCCCTTTTAGACTAGTTTCAGCATTGGTGCCGACAAGTGCGAAAGCCTACTACTTAAATGATAAGTTTTTTGGCTACGAAATCGCAATCAAAGCAACGGCGCTGTGTTGCACAGACGAGGGAGAGGACTACCTAAACCCAGTTAAACTGACTTCGGTGGTTTGGCTTGATCACAACCTTCGTATTCGCCGCACTGATGATTGGATTGTTGAAGTCGACTGACGACTCCCGTGGTTTTGCATGTTCTGGCTTGCCAGAAAGGGGGCTGCGTCGTAGCAACAGCTTTTAAAGGTGGTTAGGCAATTATGGAGTTGATCGAGTTAGTCCTAGCGGGTTTGGCCGCGTTAGTCGGTATAGGTTTTGGTTACGTTACCTTAACCAGAAAAAACAAGGCAGACACTTTTCAGAAAGAGCCGTCGCCAGCCGCGGCTGTAGCAGAGCCGGCCCAGGCAGAAAAAGTTAAGGATGTTCCCCAAATCCCCGAACAGCTTGATGCGAAACTTTCTCAAACACGCTCAAGAATTTGGGGACGCATTGAAAAACTCTTTGGTGGTGGCAAAGAAAACTCAGCAATTTTTGAAGACCTTGAAGAGATTCTTTACACGAGCGATCTTGGCCCAAAGGCTACGGAAACAATTTTAAAAATACTCAAAGAGAAACTCGACAAAGGCGAGGCCAACGAAAGCGAAGTGAAGAGACTTCTCAGGGATGAGCTTGAGTTGATACTCACTAAAGATTCTCAATCTGAATATGAGTCTGCCGAAGAATCGCTATTAAATCTTTTGGCGTCAGACCGCAAAAGTCTTGCAGCAGGTAATGCAGTCGTATGGATAATGGCGGGAGTTAATGGCGCCGGTAAGACGACGACTGTGGGCAAGATCGCCTATTTACTGGCGAAATCTGGTTTGAGAGTTCTCGTGGCTGCCGGAGACACGTTTCGTGCAGCCGCTTCCGAGCAATTGAGAGTATGGACAGATCGTGCAGCTGCTGGGGGCGAGGATTCACAAAGTGTTTCCTCCGTCTTGTCTACTAGTGAAGCTTCCTCCACTGACGGCGGCGCGAGTGATACTGAAAGTCGCAGCAATAAGGGCCACGTTGAAATTTATGAAAACCCGAAGGCCTCGCCCTCAGGGGTTGCCTTTGAAGCTTGTCAAAAAGCGCAGTCCGAAAAGTTTGATATTCTACTTGTCGATACGGCGGGTCGGCTCCACTCCAACGCCGGGCTGATGGAGGAGCTAAAAAAAGTAGAGCGGGTGATTGGTCAAAAGATTCAAAATGGTCCCCAGCAGTGTTTCTTAGTTCTAGATGCTAACAATGGGCAAAATGCCGTTCAACAGGCTCGCGAGTTTAGCTCAGCCATTCGAGTAAGTAACATAATACTTACGAAGCTTGATGGTAGTGCTAAAGGCGGGGTCGCCTTTGCAGTAACGTCTGAGCTTGGTTTACCCGTTCGTCTGATTGGAGTCGGTGAGAGCATCCAAGATCTCAGACCTTTTCGAAAACGCGAGTTTGTCGAATCGATTATTTAGATGGGTTGCCTCCTCTGCCGACATCAAAACCCTTGTAGATTCTACATACGCTTCTTTCTGAGAAAAAGAGCAACTGTTTTAGATACTTATGCCCATTCGGGGTATGAGTGTTTTCCTTTTGAAAACGAAATGTTTGCCATTGGCAAAACAACAATACCGCCCCGTCAAAAACATCTGTAAATCAATGGGTCATGAGCAGTCCCAAAAGAACTAACAATCAACAACTCAGCTCGTCTAACCAAATTGACGATAGTCACTACGATGGAATCGCCTTTTTAAAGGAACACCTAGATGAAAGAGTCCGAATAAATTCCAGCCTATCGCTTCGATCTTTTGCCGTGCAAATTGGTATGGCGCCGGGGTCGCTCAGCCAGATACTCTCACGTAAAAAGAGACTTTCCTTATCAAGGGCTCACGAAATTTCCGAAAGAATGAAGCTGAGCGAGAAGCAGAGGAAGGTTTTTTTATCGCTTGTGGAACTCGATGTGACTCCTTCGGTCACACGCAAAGCCGAATTACTGGCATCACTGAAAGAAATCGAAGGCAAGACACAACAGTATCACCTTACCTTAGATCAGTTTCAGCTGATTTCTTCTTGGGTGGGGCTAGCCGTATTGCAACTCATTACAGACTGCGAACCAGAGTTGACGAACTTAGGAGTAGCAAGACGGTTAGGGGTTACTGTTGCTGAAGTTGACGCAAGTATTGAAAGGCTGTTGCGTCTTGGTCTCATTGTGCCGGCCAAACCGGTAGCAAAACTCCAGCAACCCACGGCGAAAAAAAGAGAGGGAAATCGCTTCGATCGCGCCAAAAAGAATATTGTTTTTGAAGCTAAAGAAATCCCAGAGGCGTTGAAGCAATACTATTTGGGTCTACAAGAAAAAGTGGAGCATGCGGTTTTGTCGCAATCTACTAAAGAAAGAATCAGTGGGGCCGAAGTTTTTGCTTTCGATGCTGCGCAATTGCCAGAAGTAAAAAGGCTAACAAATGAGTATTTGGACTCACTCAATAATCTGGCCCAACTCGGTAAAAATCGAACAGAAGTGTATCAGGCTGTTACCCATTTTTTTTGTCTCACTGATGGTTTGGGGCGCCGAGCAGATCAAACCAGATTAACGGATGGAAATACAAAAAAGCGAAAAAAATGAGTGCCCAAAAAAATTTTAAAAAAAGAGAAAGAGAAAGAGAAAGAGAAAGAGAAAGAGAAAGAGAAAGAGAAAGAGAAAGGGAAAGGGAAAGGGAAAGGGAAAGGGAAAGGGAAAGGGAAATTTAGAATGTTACTTCCATTAATAGTTACAAGATTTAGCGACTCAAAGACAATCTCAAAGATGGCAGCTACCGCCTTACTACTTGCGACGACCTGCAGCCTCGGCGTTGCCGACGGGGTACGAGGGGGCGAAACAACTACTGTCGAAGGTAGGGTGGTCATGCGTGACACGGTTGATCCTAGGGCCTGCCGTTTAAGAATGGGCAGCGAGATATTGAGGCAGTATCCGGGTGTCAAAGAGGTCATCGGATCTATTTCAAAACTCGACTGGTACTTTGCGTTTGATTTTGAAAGACGATTCAAAGCAACGCGATTTTGTATGACGGGCCCACTGAAAAAAATTGATACAACGTACGAAGACGAGTTTGGCAACCATCAGAAGCCTCAACTAGAAAGCCAGCAAGTTGCGCTAAAATTGGCCCAAACTAGGACGGTACTTGTTGACGAAGAGCTCTTGTGTTCGCTCGGCCATAGAGAGATCGCTCGACCAAAAGAGGGTTGGTGCAAGGCGGAACTGCCCAAGACGCCAGAGCAAACAGAAATGTTTATTCACGAGAACCTTCATTACTACATGACAGCCCTGTCAGAGTATTCGACCTATAGAATAAATTTGTGGAGCATGGTACGATTTATTCTTGATTACCATAATGGTGGTTCTGCTACGCGAGAAAAGCTTTACAATTTGATGGACATCGCTGGGTTGGGATTTCCACGGCTTACAGATCATTTAGAGCCCTACCGCCGCACGCTGGAGCTGATTTTAGGTAGTGTCGCATCGAAAAAGCAGCGATTTCTTTCTGTCATTAGCCCAGAAGAAATCATTGATCAAGACTACCAACGAATAGCTCAATTTTTAGTCTATGAAGATTACAAATTGGCAATTGAGCCGCTTTCTTTTCATATACGAAACTACTTAAAGGATATTTTTCTGAGTGGTAGCAATGAAGAAATTGACCGAGTGTTGAACGAGCAAGAGTTTCATCTGGTAGACCCTACCTTGTACGCCTTAGCCTATGAGCGCGAGCTGCCGCCCTCTGCGCGGAGAAATCTTTTGGGGCGAATCAACTTTGAAGCCCTTGTCAAAGAGAGTCTCGGTAAGTATTTGGCCAAGACATATGTTGTTTTTAATTCAAGCAGGAAGCGTCTAGAGGCTACCGACGAATTATTGACTCTCATCAATGTAAAAAAGCCTATTGGTCACGCCTGGGTTCAAGATCTTGATAAGTTTCAATCAAGAGAGGGGCGAGATAGCACAGTCGATATGCTAGCCAGTTTGACAGCAGTGCTCTACCGCAATAATCGCGCAGATGATCTTACAAGATTGATCTTTGAGAGCGAATTTTTTTACAAGGCTTTGGGATTAGAAGCGGCCAAGCGTGAAGTCGAGGCGGCAGCCACCTATGTTTCCTTTGAAAAAGGTTACGCGCTGGCTGCGTTGAAGCTAAGTAGTCAAAGAATCGTGCGGGCCTACAATGACGCGCTTTCAGAGCATCTGAGCGCGTTCGAGGTTGAGGACATTAAATCCAAAATACATTTTGAAAGGTTTGAAAATGATTTTCCAGATGGCTTTAAGCCAGGACGTTAAAAGCAGATGAGGTGCAATCAGTTCGCTACAGCTGTCGGCTATGGCTAGTAGTTAGGGCTTAGTGCCCATCGCGGGTTGCTAAGGCCAGTGGCTAGGGCTGGTGGCTAGGGCCGGAAAGACAGAGAGATATTTTTAGAAGGCGATTTTACTATATAAGAAAATTTCAAGAGGAGAACACATGTTTTTGGCAGGCATTCATTTAGGTAGCAGAAATCAGAAGATGAGTCAGAAGAAAAGTCAGTTTAGATTAACAATTTCTTTAGGCGTCATCTTTTCAGTATTGATCTCGCATGGGCCTGCCCGGGCCCAGAATCCGGATCGCACGATTGATGTGGTCAGATCTATCAATGCCCAGGTCGAAGCCACAAAGTCGGCGATCGAAACTCTCAGAAGGCAAATGGGTGAAAATAGTGGAACTGCCTATCAGAGCCCGGAGTTTTCAGCTTGGAGTCGCAAGTTTGAACAACGAGTGGACGCGGCGATTAGGCGTTATGAACGCAGTATGCGAGAAACTTACACAGATAATGGAGTTGAGAGAGGAATACTCGTTAGGGCACAGGCATGGATCAATGAGTTTGCGTTAATGGCAGAAGCGAACAGAGAAAATGCTGAATACCTAAAGTCTCTGGAGAGTTTGACCCAATCTAATATAGATGTTGTTCAAAAGGAGTATAGCCAGGTCTTAAGAGAGTTATTAACGGATGTAGTTGGGACCCTTCCCTCTCATTTCACTGTAGAGAAGGTTCAAAGCCCGCCAGTGGATGGGTGCGGCTACTTTGAAGTTGATAAAAAGGGCCGAGTGAAAACCAAGACCCATCACAGCGTTGTAGACGCAAGGATCATTACAGTAACGGATTTTTTAGGGCGAAAGATTTATCAGAGCCAACCGATCTGTGTCATTCAAATGCAATATTATATTCAGGAAAAAAGGGACAGCTATTCTTCCGGGGCTAATGTCTACTTTGTTTCTGAGGGAGCTGTCACAAAAGACTACGGCGCACGGTACGACGTAAATAGTAAAAACAGACTATGGAGTTACAGATATTTCGCAGCTGATCTTGGTCTGAATAAGAACATAAGTGAGTACATTTCTCGCAGTAAAGATGATGAAATTTGGTACCTATCTGAGAACGATCACCATGTGCAGTTTGCTGAATACGGTTTGAAGATGTGGCAAAGTCAGCTTGAAAGCCATATTGAAAATGAACTAGTTAATGGTTGCTCCAATAGAGATTGCAGACAAAGAATCATCACGAGTGTCGTTCACTTTGTCCAGTTGGTTGGCAAAGTCATCAACCGCGAGATCGATTTGCTTCCTTCAAATTCACCCCCGAATAGAAATGCGGCTATTAGAAGTATGTCTTATGGAAGTGCGGCTAATGCAAGTGAGGCTATTGGTTGCTATCGAGTTGAAAAGGAGAGCTATAATTCCCCTGATTTTGCTTGTCCTAGTTTTCTACTCCATACAGTTCCGCTTCTCGCTCCTTTCTTTCTTGATGGCATCACAAAAAGCATTACTTTTTAGCGGCAGGGGCAGGGCCCCAGGGATTGGAGCCCCAATCCCGCATTTTAGAGGCGAGGCGGCCAGGTCGAGCTTTTTATGTTCGACAGTGAATAAATCTTTGACACTCGCTTAGCTTATTCTAAAAGTCGTGGGGCTCTAGCCCCCACTAAAAGCAGAAAGAGATCATTCAAAAGCCTCAGGTTCGAAAAACTACGGCATGATATTTGGTAAGAAGGTTCCTATGAGTTCTTTTTTGGTGGCCGCATTTTCTCGCATTGCCCAGGTATTTGTAGGGTTTGTCTGTTTGTTCGCGATCCCAGTTCATTCGCAGGAGGTGGGTCTTTGCTCTGTTTTTGTCCCGCCGCCCTCAGGCGGAAGTGCTTATCAAATAATTCAACAGGATCCAATCGAAGTATACCTCGCGCTAGAAACGGACCTCGAATCATTGACGGGTTTGGCTTTGCGTTCAGCTTCTAGTCCGATGGAAGGCGAGCGTAGACGCGCTACTTTGCTGTTTGCAAAAATCGCTGAGATTGGCGAGGCGCTCAATCAACTGGATGCTCGACTGATGGCAGACGGTATGCTCCCTGCCGCACTCGTCAAAAACCTTGAAGAGGATCTCGCCTCAGCAAAGAAAGAGTTTCGCGATAACTCTGAATCTTCCGAAGGCGGTGATGGCGGCTTGGCTTCTTCGCTCGAAACTGTGATTAACGACCCTTTGTCGGTGGTTCCCGAATATGCTTACAACTTTGAGTTCATTGATGGGAAGCCTGGGCGTGTTAGGTTCACCAAAAAGGTTGTTGACGACGTTTTCAGTCAGACAGACTTGCATAATCAGATCATTAGATCTCTTAAGAGAATGAAAAATGGAATCTTTTTTGGAGATTATCAGAGGGACGGTGTGATAAGATTTCAGTGGGATAAAAATCTTTTTGAGATTCGGATTACAGGAAAAAATGGCAACTTTAGGTTCTATGGCTATTTCTACGGTGGCGACTTGATTATCGACCAACACACGGTTTCGTCTGAGCACAATGCCAAATTGTTAAAGGATTTTTCAGACAAACTGAAAGTTTCTTTGGCGCGCAGAGCCCGTACAAACCCCATCAACTAGGAGTGATAAAAATAGATAAGACCTTTGCTATGGGGTTTAGTGTGGCGATTACAGAGGCGTTTAGTATGGCGTTTGCTCTAGCGTTTACCTAGTTGTTTCGGCGAATTGGCAAAGGCCCCCGGTCTCTTGCAAAACCTGGTCGAGTTCCGCTGCGCGAATCGGGGTCTAGTTGCACTTGGTTAACCCTGCAAGAAGCTGATATCCTTTGATAATGCATCATCCGATTCTCATCTTGGTAGGCGGCTTAACTCTATTTTTGTTCGGCATGAGTATTGTCAGTGAGCATCTTCAGAGGCTTGCGGCTAATCGCGTTCGAGACGCCCTATCGAAACTAGAAAGAAGAAATGTATTCTCCGTAGTTATTGGCGTTTTACTGACCGTTATGCTTCAGAGTTCAGGTGCAGTTACCTCCATGTTGGTTGGCCTTGGTAGCGCAAAGATTATTCGCCTCCCACAGATTATGGGCATAATTATAGGCTCCTCAGTCGGAACAACTCTCACCGTTCAGTTGATAAGTTTTAAAATTGTCGAGTATGGATTGCCTCTTTTTATACTTGGTTTCTCTGTTTATTTTGTGACGAAATCTCGTTATACCCGCAGCATTTCTGCCGTTCTTATGGGTTTTGGGATGGTTTTTTGGGGCCTCGAACTTATGGGGCAGGGATCAGAGTTTCTAAAAGAAAACAATATTTTCCAGCAGCTTCTCATGAGTATGAAGGGTGAGCCATTACTAGCCATGGTAGTAACGGCTTTAATGACGGGTTTGGTTCATAGTAGTGCCGTAGTTATTGGTCTTGCAATGACTCTAACCACCTCGGGACTTATGGATCTTACTGACTCTATGTACTGGGTTTTTGGGGCGAATATCGGTACAACCTCCACGGCGTTGTTAGCATCGTTAAACTCGAATTACGTTGGCAGACAAGTGGCGTGGGCTCACTTCGCATTTAAACTTGGCAGTGTTTTGTTATTCCTACCAATTGTGGGGCCTTTCGCCTATTGGGTGGATGCTTTGGAGCCAACCGCATCACGTGACATTGCAAACGCTCACACGATTTACAACGTAGTTGCAGCCATCTTGTTCTTTCCTTTTATTGATTTGGCGGCCCGTCGCTTCGAAAAGTTTATTAGGCCTACTAGCCAGGAGCGAGAGTTTGGCCCCGAATTTTTAACCACATCCACTCACGAAAATCCCGCGCTAGCCTACGCTAGGGCACGGCGGGAAGTTATGCGAATGGGCGACATTCTTAAGGAAATGGTGGTTGAATCGGCGCAACTCTTTGATCAGTATCGACCGGATCTTATCGACAAAATCAAAACTCAAGATAGCCAATTAGATCTTTTGAACCGTGAGATCAAAATGTATCTTGTAAGACACCAAGGGGACGCAAACTGGTGGGGTTCGTCTGCTTTTCAGGTCATTTCGTTCGCCAACGATCTTGAGTCTGTGGGCGATGTTGTAGACGGCCATCTTATCGACCTTGCCGTAAAACAACAGGAACTTAAGATTGATTTCAGCAGTGAAGGTCACCAGGAGATCTTGGATTTACACCAAGAGGTTGTGAAGGTTATGGAACTTTCACTTTCTGCCTTCCACCTTTCAGACCCAAATTTGGCTACTCAGGCTATTAAGATGAAAAGAGATATATCTGAGAGAGAGCTTGAGTGCCGAAGGTCGCATGTGAAGCGATTGCAACAAGGCCGCGCAGAGTCCATACGCACGAGTTCGATCCATCTTGAGGTGTTGATGGATTTAAAACGAATATCTAGCTTGGTGTGCAATCACTGTTATGCGCTCGCAGGGGAATCGAAAAAGGCTCCGGAAGCTTGAGATTTTTCGGTTTTACCTGCTCGCACTAACTTTTCGGCTATATGTTTTGCCCCGCACTTTGGGACTTTTTTAGTTCTCTATCAGAAAGAAAAACGGCTGAGCCCGGATCGAGGAGCTGAGCTAGGCCGTAACACTCTGAGTCGTGAAGAGTGTTCTCAACCTAGCCACGCATTAGGCGTCTGCGCTTACTCACTAGGCACAAGTAGCCCAACAAACCTTAGATCGAGTCTTAGGACTGTAGTCTAACCACTTAATTTCATTGACGGTTTTGTGGCTTTGTGAAACAGTCAGACAGTGAGTCTGTAGTTGGGAGAAAAATTGAGCAGCATAACCCCAAATAAATCGCCTGAAGTATTCGATGTAGAAATCGCAGGGTTACCCTTGAAGCTCAAAACATCTCATTCAGAAGAGTTTGTTCTCGAGGTCGTCTCGGTCGTTAATTCCAAAATTGAAGACTGTTTAAAACTGACAAAATCTGGATCTATTCAAATGGCTGCTATACTGGCGTGTGTAAACCTGTCAGAGGAGCTGTTGTCTATTAAAGAAGTGACAGGTCAAGAGATTGTTCAGCTTCGATCGAAAGCCCACAAGCTAGTTTCTCAACTAGAAGTCTCACTGAACTCGTAGAGCATTTGCAGATCAACCTGTGAAATGCCGAAAATGCCTATATGCGAAAGCGCGGGCATGGGAGCAGAAGTGGACCTTGAAATTAGCGAGCAACGCAGTCTGATACGTAAGCAGATTCGCGATCAATTAAAAGTTCATTTTCAAACCGGTGACAAAAAAGAGATCCGGGATTTTAGCATTAATCGTCGCTCATTGAGTTTAATCGAAAAATGGCGAGCCCAGGGGCTTTGGTGCGGGTTCCAAGCCAGAGACAACGAACCCAATCTTTCCGAGTTATTTGATAGTTCAGAAGGCGTGAAGTGGGCTTTCCCAGTTGTTGATAGCCGGGCCGCCCAAATGAATTTTTACGAACCAAAAGACAGAAGGGCTCTTTCAGTGGGTTATAACAATATACCCGAGCCGGACATCCATGTCTCCCGCCTGGTTCCTAAAGAAGAAATAAATGGATTTCTTGTACCGTGTCTCGCCGTCGATCGCTTTGGTCATCGACTCGGCACGGGCAAGGGTTTTTACGACAAATATTTAGAGGGTAATCAGAAATTGAAGATTGGGATCTGTTACGACTGCCAGGTGGTCAGCGAAGAAATTCCTGCCTGTGACTGGGACGTCGCAATGGATTGGATTGTGACGGAGTCACAGTCTATTGAATGTAGAAAGGACTAAAAAATGTTAACGACAATTGGTGTACTTATTTTAGGTGTTTTGGCAGGAGGGGGGCTCGTATTGTTGGCCCTTCAAATAAAGAAAAAGCGCAAGAGAGATTTCGCCATCTCCGAAGCGGATAAGATATTGAATCGCGCCAAGCAAGAGGCCCGTCGCCTAGAGCAACGAGCAAAAGAGACAGAAGGCAAAGTAAGAAAGAACGCTGAAGTCGACATTAAAAAGCAAAAGAGTCAGCTTCAAAAAGCAGAAAGCGATTACAAGCGCCTTGAGAGCGAACTTCAGCGAAAGATCAAAGACAAAGAAGACGAGATCATCGCAAGAAGAAGGAAGTTTGAAGACGATGAGAATCGCTTAAAAATTGCAGAAAAGCGTGCACAAGAAAACTTGCAGAAATACGATTCTGAACTCGAAGAACTTAAGAAGAAATTAGAAGTCGCCGCGCAAATGACATCGGAGCAAGCAAAACAAGAGCTAGTTCAGGCTATTAGAAAAGACGCCGAGCTCGACGCAGCAAAAGCGATCATGCAAATTGAAAGCGAGACCAAAGCTGAGGCCGAAAAAAAGGCTAAGCGAATTATCAGCTTGGCTGTGTCTAGGTATGCTGGAGAGTATGCGGCAGAGCGTGTTGTGAGTGTTGTGGCGCTTCCCTCTGAAGAAATGAAGGGGCGAATTATAGGCCGAGAAGGCAGAAACATTCGTGCATTAGAGGCAGCTTGCGGAGTGGACCTGATTGTAGATGACACACCGGAGGCGGTTGTGATTTCAGGGTTTGATCCGGTTCGACGAGAGGTCGCAAGACGGGCTTTGGAGCGTCTTATGGAGGATGGCCGGGTTCATCCAGCGCGCATTGAAGAAGTTATAGCAAAGGTCAAAGAGGAACTTTTTCAGTCAATTAAAGAAGATGGTGAAAAGGCCTGCTTCGAACTTGGTATAACAGGAGTGAATCCAGAAATCATCAAACTCATTGGAAGTTTAAAATATCGAACCTCATTTACTCAAAACAACTACACACACTCCATAGAAGTGGGTTTCTTAGCTGGTTTAATGGCGGCAGAACTTGATGGAGACATTAAAGCGGCTCGGCGGGCAGGATTACTTCATGATATCGGTAAAGCACTCGATCATAGCGTAGAGGGTTCGCACGCTGTTATTGGTGCGGAGTTTGCAAAAAAACACGGTGAACGAGAGGCTATTTGTCATGCCGTTAGAGCTCACCATGAGGATGAAAAGCCTCAAACATTATTGGCTCATCTAGCGCAGGCTGCAGATGCTCTGAGCGGAGCAAGACCAGGGGCGCGACGATCTATGATGGAGTCTTATGTTAGGCGCCTTGAAGATTTAGAGTCGATTGCAAATAGCTTTGACGGTGTTATCCGCACATTTGCTGTACAGGCCGGCAGAGAAATTCGAGTCATTGTTGAGGGGAGCAAAGTAACTGACGAGCAATCTATTTTACTCAGTAAAGACATAGCTCGAAAGATAGAACGTGAAATGAGTTATCCTGGGCAAATTAAAGTAACCGTCATTCGAGAAGTGCGATCTGTCGAGCACGCAAGGTAGTTTTTGAAAAGAGCGTGAGGGTTTGACATGAAGATTGCGGTGAAGCCTGCAGATCAATTAAAGGAGCTTAAAAAAGGAGTCGTCGATCTCATCAGTGAAGACGACTTGTTTAAGAAGCTATGTGACTCTTACGAAAAACAAATTCCATTAAAGATCAAAGCAGGCTTTGATCCTACGCGGCCCGATCTTCACCTCGGGCACGTCGTCTTAATCAACAAGATGAGGCAATTTCAAAGATTTGGCCATGAAGTTGTTTTTCTCATTGGCGACTTTACGGGCCTTATTGGCGATCCTACAGGTAAAAGCGAAACTCGGCCTCCATTAACGAGAGATGAAGTCAATGAGAATGCAAAAACGTATGCCCGGCAAGTATTTAAGGTCTTAGAGAAAGACAAGACTGTAGTTGATTACAATTCTCGCTGGATGGACGAGTTTAAGCCTCAGGATTTTATTCGTTTAGCTGCCCATTACACCGTGGCTCGCATGTTAGAGCGCGATGACTTTGAAAAGCGCTACAAAAGCAATCAGCCCATATGCGTGCATGAATTTCTGTACCCGCTCGTTCAAGGGTACGACTCCGTCGCCTTAAAAGCTGATGTTGAGCTTGGCGGGACTGATCAAAAGTTTAATTTGCTCGTCGGGCGCGATCTGCAAAAATCCTATGGGCAGCGCCCTCAGTGTGTGATGACCGTGCCTTTGTTAGAAGGTCTCGATGGCGTACAGAAAATGTCTAAAAGCTACGACAACTACATTGCTATTGAAGATACCCCTACCGACATGTTTGGCAAAACAATGAGACTCTCAGACGAGCTGATGCTTCGTTATTACGAACTTCTGACCGATATTACATTGGATGAACTAGCAAAGCTAAGGAGCGATATCGCTAGCGGTAAAATTCACCCCAAAGAGTGTAAGATGAGTCTTGCGGAAAACTTTGTTTGCCAGTTTCACAGTGCCGATGCAGCGAAAAGTGCTAGGGCAGAGTTCGATAGGGTTTTTGCTAACAAAGGACTACCCGATGAAGTAGCCAGTTTCGACTTTGAAATCGATGCCTCAGAAAGTGATGTAGCGGTTGCTAAAGTGCTATCGACTTTGGGTTTGTGCGAATCGATGAGTGAGGTAAGAAGGCTAATTCAAGGTAGGGGACTTGAGCTCGATGGGGCGAAAATTGAAGATCCTCATTTCAAACTTAAAAAAACAGAGGTTAAGCCCTATTTGTTCAAGATCGGAAAAAAGAAGTTCGCTAAAATCCGAGTAGTTTCTGGTCGAAATGTTTAAAGGTGGTATAACGAAATTGGATTTTTAAGTCATGTATTTTGCCAATAAAGGATAAGCTGCGACGGTGATTTTGCAAAAAAACCTCAGTGTTGTATGACAAGCAATGAATGTTTGCCTAAGAAAGTTAGAATATGAAAGTTAAATTTATTCCGCAGAATATCGAAATTGAAATATCTCCCAATGAGTCTGTGATGGATGTTGGGCACAAGAATGGTCTTCACATAAAGTCAGTATGTAAAGGAGTACCTTCGTGCGCCGAATGCCGAGTGCGAGTTGCTGAGGGAGAATACAATGTCTTGCCACCAAGTTACAAAGAGCTGGAGCTGATCGGGAACTCATTTTTTGTCGATCAAAGACGGCTGTCGTGTCAGCTGAGATGTTTTGGTGACATAACGGTGGATTTGTCTGAGCAGCTTGAAAAAGCTGATCGCGTGGTGAAGAGGCCTCGTGGTGCACGCGGTAGCGCGGGACAGGTTCAAGGGTCACAAGCAAAGCTCGGCGGCATCATGTTCGAGGAAGGCTCCTCAGAGGCGGCTGACTCTGAAGCCACTGTTGAGGCTCCTGTTGCGGGAGGCGACTTTGAAAGCCAGCCGAAAACCTACGAACGGGACTTATTGAAGGCCGAAGTCGAGCTCATGGAAGAGGAAACCCGCAGAGCACTGCAAGAGCTACGATCTCGAAAAAGAAAATAGAAACTTTGCTTTCGTCGCAAGAAGAAACGACTGCCTTAACGTACAATCAGTTTGAAAGGTTTTATTAACCGATTAGTTTTTTCTGTTAGCTAGTTGACGTGTCATCCACTCTGCCATGCATTTAACACTTCGTCGAAATTCCTTTTTTTGCTGAGCAATTCCCCGCACTGTCGGAAGCGAAGGAATGCCAAGTGAAGAGGCGTGATCTAGCTTAAAATGGCCCAGCACATCTCCCCAAATCTGGCTCTCAACCTGAATAAGGCCATCGCCCCAATGAACGTAATTTGAAGGATTTAGATGAGGGTTTATTTGGTTAACGTTTTTCGGACTTGGTCTGAATAGTGGCTTTTTGAAAAAGGAGTCTTCCTCTGAAACAATTTGCGACACAACCTGGTAAAGCCATCTGGGCCACACGCTAGCCGGATCACTAGTTACAATCGATGCGTGCGGCACTTGCACATTAAACAACGTAGACTGGTTAAACCTCTGTAGAGAATCTGCAGAATAGCTTTTCAAAACTTTCGAGTGTTCAGCAACATCGTAACCCAGCACCTTAAGAGTTGCTCGCATCCTTTGCGGAATCACTTCGTTTATTGCCGCATAAGGGGAGCCTAAGTGCGGACTACTAATCGATACGAACCCGCTAAATTCCTCTTGAAGTTCTGACTGCGCCAATACTCTACACAATACTCCGCCCGCTGAGTGACCAATTGCGAACAATGGAAGGGGAGTATCTTGGATTGAGCGCTGCGATTTACGAAGATTAAAAATACTTTCTTTACATAGTTTCAAAATGATATCGGCAGATTCTTCTAACGTATGGGCGCCGATTCCTTTTACATCCACTAATTCGTAGCCATACTTTTGAAACTCTCGTGCTAAGCGCGCTGAGTAACTCAGTCTTAAGGGGCCTGTTCCTAGAAAATCATTGCCCTGAGTGTTTACTCCTCTAAGAAAAAGAACATTGCCTTTTTTTGTTCGTTTTCTATCTGTTTTCAATTTCGTGAGATTTTTTCGAAGTAGATTCAAAATATGTGCCTTTAACCTATATTCGAAGCAAGCAACTTCCCCAAGTGAAACCAGATCCGAAAGCGACAAGGCCAACCAAATCTCCAGACTTGACCTTTGCATGCTGAATGGCTTCATCAAGTGTCAGCGGAATAGTACAGGCAGTTGTATTCCCATAGCGATCGATCGTGTGATGTGTTTTGGTGGGGGAGAGCCCCAATTGATCTAAGACCATTTGATTGATTCGCATGTTAGCCTGGTGGGCAACGACAAAGTCCAGATCAGTAGGCTTAAGAGATTCCTCTTTAAGCACGCGAGTGAGAGATTGGGTCATGCGCTCAACGGCATTTTTAAATACAAAGCGGCCATCCATGTAAGGATAAATATCCGAGTCGTCCCAACTCTTCGGGTCGATCCTTGGAAAATCGTTCGGTGAGGGCTTAGCTAAAAATAATTTCTCAGCATTAGCCCCCTCGGACGCGAGGTGGTGGCGGATTATGTGAGGCTCGCTTTCTTTGCACGCCTCAACAATGCAAGAAGCGGCAGCATCGCCAAAAAGAACCGAAATGTCTCGACCACGGGTAGTTAAGTCGAGGCTGGTGCTGTGAATCTCCGCCGCGGATATGAGTATTCTTTTGTAAAATCCAGCACGGATCCAAGCGTCTGCTACACTTAGGGCGTACAAAAATCCACTGCACTGGTTTCGAATATCAAGCGCCGGTATTGTATCCGAACATCCTAGTTCTCGTTGAAGTAGGCAGCCGGTGCCTGGAAATATATAATCGCTTAGCAGAGAAGTATAAATAATCGCATCTATATCGTTAGCAGTTAATGAAGCTCGGCTCAGTGCCTGGTTTGAGGCGGATGTGGCCATAGAGAGAAGAGTCTCTCCGGGCTCCACCCAACGCCGTTCGCTAATGCCTGAGCGCTGGACTATCCATTCATCAGAGGTATCCATGTATTTTTCGAGATCTTTATTTGTGACCACTTTTTTTGGTTTGTAGACACCCAGTGATTTGAGCCGTGTGCGAAGCATTTATTGTCCTCCCCCGAACAGGGGCCACGGCGACTGTCGCGGCTGCCCTGTGGACGTGCTGTTAGCCTACCGAAAAGGAAGTTCCGCATCCACAGGATTTTTTTGCATTAGGATTTTCAAAAACGAATCCTTTGCCGTTGAGGCCCCCGCTATAGTCGAGCTCAGTTCCGAGCAGATACAAATAACTCTTAGAATCGGTTACCACTTTAACGTCATGGTTTTCAAAAACCTTATCGCTATCGGAAATTTGATTGTCGAACTCCATTTTATAGGTGAGCCCAGAGCAACCGCCTCCGACAACACGCACACGTAAAAAATGATCGTGGCCCCTTGATTCGTCCTTCTTTAATTTTTGAATTTGGACGGCTGCATTTTCAGATATAGAAATCATAAGGTTATATTACAAAAAGAAAGCGATCAGTTCAACTTGGAATGCGGCTAAAGTAAAAGCCTTTAAAATCTACTTAGTGGCCTTATAGCCAGTAAAGATGGAACCCCTCTTAAGACACTAGGGTCGAGTTGAAGCTTTTTTCGCCCGAACCACAGGAGAGGTAAAGGCTGAGACCAAACTCTAAACCCCCGTGGCAGCTACGTGTGAGAGCAAATCTACAACTTGGGTCATTTGTTCTTTTGTTGTGTCAGGGCCCATTCCTAAGCGCACAGTTCGAGCGCATTGATCGTCGGTAAGGCCAATCGCCTTAAGTACATGACTTGGGCTCACTGCCCCGGTCGAGCATGCCGAGCCGGTGCTAAGAGCGACCTTTCCCATCAACGCTTTTAGAATTTCTGATGAGAGCAAATGAGTGAAAGTGAGGCTCAAGTTGTTTTCAAGCCTGTGGCTGAGAGAACCATTTACCTCAAAACCGATGCCGCGTGTTTCAAGCTCGCTGAGAAAGTGAATTCTCAGCTGCTTCCAATGGTCCACCAGTTGAGCTCGCTGCTTTTGTGCAAGCTCAAGGGCGTAAGCCATCCCAACAATACCAGCGACGTTAGTTGTGCCAGGTCTGAGCTCCATTTCTTGCGTGCCCCCCACCATCAATGGTGCAAATTTAAGACGAGGAGAGCGATTCTTTACTATGAGTGCGCCCACACCCTTTGGGCCATGAAATTTGTGGGCACTCAACGAGAGAAAGTCATACGAGATGTTTTTAAGATCGACTTTACCCGGAGCCTGGGCGGCATCTAGGTGAAGTAGGCTTTCATATTTGTCGCAGATTTCGTAGATCGTTTTGACGTCATTGATTGTGCCGATTTCGTTATTGCCAAGCATGACAGAGACTAATGCCGGACCTTTTTGAAGCTCTTCTTCAAGTTCGACTAACGACATCATTCCTGCGGCGTCGACACCCAATACGCGGGTTTGCTTAGGTCTATCGAGACTCTGCGAATTGCTTTGAAAGAGTTTTGCAATCGATAGTACCGACTTGTGTTCAGTTGCCTGAGTTAAGAAGCGGTATTTTTGAATATTCTCAGGAACTTTAAAAAATCCCTGAATGATAAGGTTGTTAGACTCGGTGGCTCCTGAGGTGAAGAGAACTTCTCTCGGTGTGATGTCCAATATTTTCGCTATCATTCTTCGAGCATCATCGACGGCCTCGGCAGCATGCCAGCCTAGGGGATGAGATTTTGCAGATGGATTACCGAATTCCTCTTTCAAGAAGGGAAGGATTCTTTCTAGAACAGAAGAATCGAGTTTTGTTGTAGAATGGTTATCTAGGTAAATCATTGTGTTCAAAGAGTTTCTTTCTCCATCGTTTCAAAAAGTCTCGTCATAATCTTAGTGCTCTCTGTCAGGGTAGGTAAAGACCGATAAGGCCGTCCTTTGATAGCACTGAGAGTTTGACTAAGGATTTCGACGTATCCTTCTAGCCAACCTAACGAGTGAAAACTAGGCATGCCTGAGCCAATTGTGCGCTCCGTCCGTTTGATGACTTTTTGATCATGGCCTTTTGCAACTGTAATTTCATCCGGGCGCTCAAAGTTCCAACTCGCCAAAGCATGACTTCCCAGCGCCCTCACCTGAAGTTCATTGCCAAATCCGTGTGCCATCTTAGAAACTGAGCCAATTGAATGCTTACCGCCCAAAAAGTCACAATTCACTTGAACGTGGCTATCTCTAAAACTCTTCGGGTCATTACGATAACAATTTACGTTAATATAAGCGGGAGCATCGCCCATCAAATAGCAAACCAGATCGAGCCAGTGCGGAACTAAATCAAACAATACGTCTGCCCCTCCAGACAGTTTTGTATCGTCCTTCCATCCCTTACTTGGCGAGTTCGGATTGATATGCCGCTGTGCTGCTGAACTTTGCCAATAGTGGCCTTCGATGGCGTAAAGCTCACCCAGCTCACCACTTTCAATGTAGCTTTTAATAAGCCTAGGGCCCCATTGAACTCTGTAGCCATGGCAAACAAAAACTTGAGCCTTAATTTGAGTTAGTTGACTCAGTTGCTCTTTTGAAATTGCGACTGGCTTTTCGCAGATAATCCACTGAAATCCCGCATTGTCAGCGGCTGCTATGGCGGGCGCATGAAGTGCGTGGGGATTGGCTATTATAAGTAGATCGTCTGGTGCGGGTGCAATCGAGTTAAGATCGGCCCCTCTCGCCAAGGTTTCAATTTCTAAACTCTCAAATTCGTCATTTCGCTGTTGTAACCAGCGGGCACTCGAAATGAAGGCACTGGCGGCCATTCCGCTTCCTATCAAATAGATTTTCACTATTTGCTCCCTTAGCAGTTGTTACCCGAATGATCGGCTTTTCCTTTAAAATCCATGGCTCTTACATAAGAAGCGTTGGGTCAATCTTCTCTGGGCTAGGTATCTGTGCGGTATTTTTAATGCGAACCGCCTCAGAAACGAATTCCGACGAAGGTATTCTTTCGCTCACTGTAAAACGACCTTGCGGTAGAGAAATCTCTGTCTCAAGCCGGGAGCCAGCCGATCGAATGCGTGAAAGTAAACTTTTGCGAGGCAGCTTATTCGGTAGCTCATGAGGTAACGAAGGTGGTATTTGAGGTCCTCTATCTGTAATAATTTTATTTTCCATATGGGCGAATAGTACGCCTTCACTTTGTATTTGCAATCGCATTGCGGCTGAATGAAAAATCTGCCTGGGCGTCTTAAAGACAGATTGGAGACTCAATGAGTGAATCAAAACTATATGGTCAAATCCAGGTGGAAAATGCAGAACTTGAGGCGTTTGACAATAGAACCCTCGATCGGCGGTATTTAATCGAATTTACGTGCCCAGAGTTTACTTGTTTGTGCCCACGAAGTGGATTTCCGGACTTCGCGACCATTTACATTAGGTATGTACCGCACCTGAAATGCGTCGAGCTAAAGTCCCTCAAGTTGTACATAAACAGGTTTCGAAACGAAAAAGTTTTCCATGAAGACGTGACGAACAGAATCCTGGGCGATTTGGTTGGACTTCTTGACCCCTGGGAGATCGAAGTCAAAGGCGACTTTAGCGTGCGAGGGAATATCAAGACAGTGATCACTTCGAAACAAATCAAAGAGCAAGATGCCACCAAGCGATTGATCGGGTAAAATTCTGAGCACCCTTTTCGCGATTCTATTCCATTCACTCTTTCAGACGAGACGGGTGGGGGGCGTAGGCTCTAGGGAAGCCATCGCCTAAACAAAATTAGGTTGTAGCGGCTGCTACACAATTTTTTTATATACAAGAGTTTTTAGAACTCTATCGGCGCCGGGCGCCTCAAAGTCAGCGTCCGGTAGGGGAGAATTCGTAACCTCGTAATTCGATGAATGACCCGCCTGATCAACATTATGGAAGGCCTTCCTTTCAAAATTCTCCTGCGTCCACTTTTCAAAGTTGCAACTAAGGATTGCAGAGCCGCCGGGGGCGAGACATTCGAACACGGATTGGGCGAGTTGTGGAAGGTCCTTTTCAATATTAAAAACACCGGCGCTACTCCTTCCAAAACTCGGGGGATCACAGACGATAAGATCGAATTTGTGTTCTCGCCTCGAACATCGCTTGAGATATTCTAGTGCGTCCTCGGAGATAAACGAAAACCGAGAGTCTACTTCAAACCCATTAAGCTTGAGATTTTGCTGGGACCACCTTAAGTACGACCTAGACACGTCTAAAGAGGTAATGTGGGCGGCTTGGCCAAACGCTGCCGCCACTGAAAAGCCTCCGGTATAACTGAAAAGGTTCAGAACTCTGAGGTTTCTGCAGGAGCTGCGTACCCAGCGCCTATTAGCCCTTTGATCCAAAAACAGACCGTAAGACAAACCTCGCATTCTTGACACTTCAAAGAGCATTCCTTCTTCTTGAATTTGCCAATTTTCTGGCACATTTAATGAGCGTTCTTCTGGTAACTGATGAATGCGGCCATCCCTCTTTCGCATGTCGCGGTAAACCCAGTGCTTGGTTTCTGTGGAGATCAACAATTCAGGAATGTGCGGGCGAAGGTTCTTAAATGTGATATTGGTATCGTTCGGATTTTCTTCGCGCCCATAGTCGCCAAGAACCAGCACATCGGCCAACTTTTCAGCAATCAATGTCGACGAGTGAACAACTCGAACTGCCGCACAAAAATCAAGGCTTGAGCGCCTATCAAAAACACTCGCAAGAAAGAAAGCCAATTGGGGGCTTTTTAAGATTTCCATCTTGTCGTAAAAAACAGGTGGTGCGACGGTGTGCTTCGTATCCGCTAACGAAATTTGCCAGCTATGTAGGCCCAAGATAGGGAATGGGCTTCCGCCATACATTATATCGCCAAGTAAAGGAATGCCCAAAAAAGCAGCATGCTTGCGAATCTGGTGAGTGCGCCCGGACTCGATACGGACCTGCCAGCAAGAAAAATCTCCGTAGGTTCGAAGCAGCCGAAACGTAGACCTTGCAGTCAGCGGTTTTCCATCTTTGCCTACGACAGGTTTGTCGACAACAAATTCTTTTTGAGCGAACTGTGCGGGGAGAACTTCGATATCGCTTTGAGGGATTTCCGTTGTGTCAGTGCACTCGCGTGTTGTGACGAACTCGCTACTGGCACCAAAGTAGTCTTCCAGTGGGCGATCAGTAAGGGCGAGGTAAATCTTTTCAACTTCGCCAGTCTCGTTTAGTTTTCTAAACTTGTCAGCGCCCTCGGGCGTGAGTGAGGCGAGTAGGGCGCCGGTTGTTTCTCTGTCAAGTCTGTGGCAGGGCCAAATCTTCTTACCTAGATGATGGCTCCAATACTCAAGAATGCCGATAGATTTTGAATCGCTATGGGTTAGCCAAGAGCTCGGCTTTCTAATCTTCACCCAAGGTTCTTGCACCTCAATAGGAAGTTGATTCATGGGTTCAGTCAGACGGCTGCTATTTGTGGCTTTGGAAGCTTCACAAAATCAGAAGCTCCGTCTGTCGCCCTAGGCTGACATTCATGGCACAGCCCCCAAAGTTCGAATACGTGATCAGTTAACAAAAAGTTAAAACTCTGAGCGACCCGATCTTGAATGTCTTCGATAAGTTGATTCTCAAACTCATAAATGCGGCCGCACTTGGTGCAAGTGAGGTGGTGGTGATGCTCTTTGTGGGCCCATTCATAGCGAGCTGGCAGGCCCTTCATGCGCACTTCGGTCAAATAGCCGGCCTCAGTCAAGGTGCGTAAAAATCGATACACGGTGGCGAATCCCACCTCAGGTGAGCGCTCGATAACGTTTTCAAAAACTTCCTGTGCCGTAATATGCTCGCGGCCCTTTAAAATATTCTCGAGTATCAGCAACCTTTGGTGGGTTACCTTTAACCCCAGGTCTCGAACAATAGATTTAAAGTAATTAATATCTAACTTTCGATGTGCTAGTTTCATGGAGATACTTGATACTGACTCTCATTTTCAAGTCAAGAGATAAAAACGATTCTCAATATCAATGAAATAGCGCAGCATGACTTAGACCTCCCGTTGGAACCACCCTTGCAATTTCTACAATCAAGGCTAAATTTTAGGGGCACAATCACATCTCAACAGATTCCAACAAGGGGGAAAATATGAGATTACGCATTCTAATAGGCGCAGCTCTGCTGCTAACTGGGGCATTCGCTCAAGCGGACGTTCTTGGTACAGCTAATTTTAAGGCCATGCTTTCTCGCAGCTACTTTGGCTACGACATGAAGCATGAAGAAGGAAAGCTCACAGGTGGGTTCTTCTTCACTGGCAGAAGTCCTTTCGTCAATGTCACAAAAGACAGTGGTGGCAGGTGGTCAGGTTTTTTTGGTGGCTACAATGTTATTGTGAAACCTGCTCAAGTTGCGGGCTCCACGACAACAGTCGACGTGACAATTCTTCAGATCGGACAAGGTACTTACACGATCGAAAAAGCGGAAGATGGCAGTTATCAGATCAGAGGATTTGGTACCCCAGGTCGCTTGATCATTGGTGGGCTCAAGAGTGGTGAGCTTTCTTTACTTGCTCCATCCGTGAATTATGGATTGAGATCAAGTGGGGAAGGGCGATTTGAAGGTCTGATGTCCGTTTACTCGCCAGTATTTCAAAGCGGGAATGTGACACTCAACACAACTGGTAGCCTCGACCCAACAACCTTGATCGAGTCAAATCCAGAGCTCTTTACTTTGCTTTACTTAGTTTCTTTTGCAGGCATTTAACATTCAATGAATCGTCCAAAAAAGAACGAAACTGATGCGGGGCCAACAAGCCCCGCTCTTAAGCCGGAAAAATCCGCGACCACTCCTCATCGAGTGCACAAAGAAACCAAAACCAATACTGCGAAACCAACCAACAAAAGACGTCCTGGTGAATTGCCATTTCAGAAGGTCGGGATTTTTGTTGATGCAGAGAATATTGAAATGTCGTCGCTCAAACATCATGAAGGGCGAACAAATTACCGAAAGATATTCGAAGAAGTGGGCGACCGGGAGATTCTACGGATTCTTTATTACAAGCCTCTTTATAAGGACATTTCGCGAGAGTTTGAAACTTTCTGGCTGAGTATGGGTGGGGAGATTCGTCGCCCTCAGAAGAATGCCGATAGTTTTCTAATTATCGATGCCGTCACTTTATCTGAGAAAATTGACGTGGCCATTATACTGGGCGGAGACAAAGACTATTTGCCGCTTGTTTGGTACCTGAAGTCACGTGGCTGTCGAGTTGAAGTGTGGTCTTGGCCTGAGTCTACAAGTCCGGAGTTTAAAGAGGCTGCCGACTACTATTTTGCACTCGGCACTCAGCATTTGATGTCGCCTTAGTAGTTTTGAAGTTTGAAGCAATATTGCAACCTAACGTTGATGGTTAGATGTTAGATGATTAGTGAGCGAACGCTAAACGCTAAACGCTAAACGCTAAACGCTAAACGCTAAACGCTAAACGCTAAACGCTACATACTAAACTACTGAACTTGTTGGTACCAACTCGAAGCGAGAGCTCTAACCGGACTGGCCTCTTGTATGACGCGGTATTGTCTTTGAATAATGGCATCATTGCCCTCTTTGATAGCCGCATAAAAGTCTGCGAGTTTTGTCAGCTCCGACGTAAAAGCTGTCTCTGGCATATTAGATAGAGATTCGTAGGGATCGCTCGCTGGCGCATCCGAAAAGCTAAAACTTGAAACAAGGTGACTGTACGAGGAGTTCAAGCAATTTTTTGAGGAGATTTGGCCCGTCGCCTCTGCCCAACAAACGTTTTGCTCGCTCCATAGCGAGTAGCTGGAGCCGGGTCTATCTTGACTGCTCAACAAACCGGCCACCAGTTTTTCGTGCCAAAGGCGATCTTTCAGTGCAGAAATTTCGACCGGGTGATGAGGCTTCTCAATTTCTTCTTCAATGAGTGTAATTCTTGTTTGCGCTGAAGTGGCGTTTTTTAGTTTAACAAAAAATTCTTGATTGGAGGTTACGGCAGGGTTTCTCGACTGAGACGGCTGACTCCACTCTGCCCTCGCACCTGCGTAAGATCGGTAGAGTATGGAATCAGAAAGGTTTTTAAGATTGAATTGGGTCTGGTCCCAACACTCTACCCACGCCGGGGAAACTGCGATGGCAAACAGAACTGGGTTAAAATTTTCGACGACGTTTTGAGTGACTGTGCACGCAAACGGGTTTTCTTCTTTGATGGCTTCGGGTGTTCGAATAGCGGCGGTGAGTAAGTAGGCTCCAAAAAATCCAAAAACAGCTAAGGTCTGAATGGGAACAAAACGCCAAGCAACTTTTTCTGTTAAAGGAGATGGCAGACTTTTTTGCGGGCCGACGATGACGCTTTCAGAAAGTAGGTCGCCCCATCCTCTGCGGTCTTTTCTGTAGAGTATGGGAGTTAATCCCAATCCAAACGAGAATACCCCGAGCCAAAATCCTAGGATCCGCATTCCAACTTGCCTTGGAGAAGGAAGTCCATCCATTCTTGGGCTATAAACTTCAAGATTCGTCGCTATAAGGCCGGGTGTGTGGCCATAACTTGATAACCAAATGCCGTCCCAGAGCCAGCACACAAAAACAAACATCGGTAGGAGATGAACTGCGTCTGTGTTTTTAAACACAAAGAATTGAAACGCCCAGGCCAATGCTGCACAGATGGCAAAATCAATGAGCTTGGCGAGCACTCTTAATTGCGGAGAGGCAAGCTTCCAAGTTTCGAATGCGTGTCGTTGGTGGATTGAAATATCTGATTCCATAGTTAAATTATGCGCTTAGAGGGTTGTTAGTTTAAGAAAATAAAAAAAGTCATTGCTAGCAGTTAGACATTCGTCTACACCATGGATCTCATTGTACGTCTAAGGTCTAGTCGAACGCGGCGGTAGCTCAATTGGATAGAGCATCAGACTTCGGATCTGAGGGTTGAGGGTTCAAGTCCTTCCCGCCGCGCCAATTTTCGAGGGTCCGACTATGCTCTCTAATCGGGATGTCATACCGTTTTAACCACCGTCTAACCGCATCCCTCTGGAGGAAAGATGACAAACATTAAGGCACCATCCACTTTAGAGCTGAGAAATGCAGTCGATTCATTAAAAACGGCAAAAAGACTTCTCTCGGACGCTATTAAAGCGGAACCTCAGAATATTGAACTCCATAAAGCTCTTAGGGATGCGTGTATTCAACGTTTCGAATTCTGCGTGGAGTTGTCTTGGAAAACCTCGGTCAAAGCTCTAGGCCTAGAGATCAAATCTCCTAACACTGCAATTCGCGATATGGCTCGTAACAACCTTATTGAAGATACACAGGTTTGGTTTGATCTTCTCGTTGCAAGAAACAAGACTTCTCACACCTACGATGACACTATTGCGCGAGACGTTTACAATATAGCAGAAAAATCCCTGCCTCTTTTTGAAAGCCTCTGTACAAAAATTGAGAGTCTTATCAAGTGAGGTTCGGTCTAAACCAGTCCGAGTTTGAATTTCTTCAAGAGAATCTCATTCAGCCGCTGAAGAGCAAAAATGCTCGTGTATGCATATTTGGCTCAAGAGCCATAGGGGCGCACCAAAAATTTTCCGATATTGACGTGCTCTTTATAGAAGACGACAAGAACCCAATTCCAAGCTCATTTGTGTCTTCGCTGATTGTTTTTTTTGAAGACTCGACTTTTCCCTACAAGCTTGATCTTGTTAACAATAAATTCCTTGCTGCGGGCTACCGCGCTAATGTTGAAGCAACCATGATTGAAGTTTAAGCCCGTATTTGTCTAAACACTTCTCTGCTTCGAACTTGTCTTTAGCCTCGATATCTACGTGCTGGGGATCGGCAAGATCGAATGTCTTGAGTTCGTCTGCACTTTCTGCCGCCAACGAACGAGTCTCTATCCTTTTAGTCAATTCAAATGGCCGAAGTGCCTTCGGCTCGACAACTTTCTACACCTCGAACTCAAACAGAGTCCGCCTCGCACCTGACGGCGATCAGGAAGACACGGACGATTGACGTCAAAAAGAAACAAGGCATGGTTGCCAGAGCCTTGTTGATGATTTCTCAAATGGAAAACAAGTGTTATGCGGCCTAATAATGATTGGGTCATTTTTGTTTGGAGAGCCATTTAGAGAATTCCGGACGAACCTCAAAATACTCTTCAAGTATTGCGATTTTTGCCGCAAGGTTCGGATAAGGGTGATAGGAAGCGAAGGCCAAGGCGTACTCCAGCCAATTCATGTTATTGTATAGCTTGCGATCAAAGCTCATACCAAAAATAGACCTATCGTAAAATTTTAGATACTGTACTTCTGACGGTGAGCCTAACTCACCTGGCGATCCTGCTTCTTGTATTATCTCTCTTAGAAATCCCGGCGGTAAAGATGGTGCGATGATGATTTGAGAAAGATGGAATGCGAACTCTTGTTTTCTTTCCACACGAGACCATTCCTTACAGTAAAGTCCCGAACCAGTAATTACTGGATTTTTCTTTGCATCAATTCCAATTCCCTCAAAATAAGATACCGCTTCTTGAGGCAGTTCATTTACCGGTATGTTCAACGTTGGGTCAATTACGGGTTTCTTTGCTAAATAGTCGCTCCATGTTTCATTGAAGCCTAAAAAGCCCTTGAAGTACTTTGTCATTGTATATTCAGCATCATCAAAATACAAACTGCGTGAAACTCTTTTCGGAAGATGCCAGAGTGTCATTCCCCAGGAAAAAATGGGCCCAGCAGGATCGGGCCACTCGATTCTTCGCCACAATATTGGCTTGCCTCCGATGCCTTCGCCTCTGGGAGTGCGGCTAAAATCGGAAGAGGAAGAAATACGCTTCGAGCCAGCTTGATCTTTGAAGTACCTTATAATCCGATATTCGAAAATAGGATCATTCAGTTTAAGTATCGCTTTGGACTGACATACTTCTTGCCAACCTCTACAGCTTGAATTGTTTTGATCGGAATAACTTTCAAGATTCCAAGCTTGGTGATGTTCACCCTGGATAGACTTCACCGCATACTTTCGATATTGACGTTCGCCAGACGGAGTATAATTTTCATATCTATAGGCTAAAAAACAGTCCAGGCTGAATTCGGCCTTAATTGAGATATTGTCATTCGCCAACCCCTCTTTGCTTGGTGCTGTCAACAAACTGATTGCTCCTAAAAAGAAGAATATACTAACCCGAAATGCCATTTTGCAGCTCCTTGGTACCGTCCGGTACCGTTCCAAAGTTTGTTGAAAAACAACTAGCTGACGACACCGGTTAATAATTCGTGTTGGGTTGATTATACTGGTTTTTGTGTCGGGGCGTGAGAGTAATGATTACTCACCAGGGTGTACAAATCCTTTGCAGAATCAGAATCAAAGTGCCAGGCGTATTCTTTGGATGTGTTGCATCCTAAAAATACGCCTGGCACTTCTGCACCCATTAAAATCCATACTCAAAGCCTCTTCAATTTTTTATAAACTTCGTCATCGTTTCTCTTGCCAACAAGAACCACAATTAAAACCACGGACTCTTGAACAAAATAAACAATACGATACTCGCCAATGTCCGTCCTTCGATATTGCTCATAACCTTTAAGGGGTTTGCTGTCGTGTGGTTCAGGATTAGAGCGGAGTTCTAAAATTTTCGACGAAACCTGGCGTGCTTGTTTGGGCGGGAGTTTCCTGATGAATTTCTCCGCTCTCTTGGAGATTTCAATTTTTAGCATTCATCATTTCCGCTAAAAACTTCTCACTATCCTCTGCCCCAAGAGTTCCCTCTTTCAACGCTTCGTCAGCTTGTCTTGCCCACCACTCGTCTTCAAGGGCTTCCAACCTCTCAAACTCTTCGTTAGAAATGACAACCGCCACAGGGCGCCCATTTCGTTCAATTTTTACAGGTTTCTTTCGGGCACACTCCAAAAGTTCGCCAAAATTATTCTTGGCTTCGCTTGCCGACATTGTGTCTTTTTTCTGTTTTGCTCCCATAAAGCACCTCACTTATATTGTCCATTATAGCCAATATGTCTAAAATAGTCAATATTTTTGTAAAAATCCGTAATTACTCATATTAGAGCAATATATTTCTCTCAATGTCCTCAAATTCTCGCCCGTTTTTATAGATTAGAAGGGTGTCCGCACTCTTATGGTAGGACACTTGGGCTTGTATCCGTTGAAGCGGATACCTCGTAATCAAATCGCTCTATGTGCTGGCTCGCAATCAGCCTGGGCAATGAATTTTTCAGTTCTCAGATCAAAAGGCTGTGCAACACCTGGCGTGACTTGGCCATTGAACACAAATCCAATCAAATCCATCTACCTCTCGGTCGCGATTTTACGGAGCACTTGGCAAGTGCCTAGCCCCTTGGATTGAAAGGTCCGCCTTCTCGACTGTGGTTGTCCAAACCACGCGAAAGTCGGAGGCGGTTTGAGTCTGCGCAATTGGGTTCGCCCGGTCCCTTAAATGATGACTTGCCACTGACCATCGTTGTGCGGCCGAGCAGGATTTGAGGTTTGGGTCACGGCGAATCCTCATTGAGTCACTCAGCAGAAATGACTCAAACCACTCCTCAACTCACTTTTGAGAATGTAAAACCAAATTCAAAATGTGCTCCGCAAGCGGCGGCAAGGCGAGCTAGTAAAGGGATCGAAGGAACTCGCTTATCGGTTCCGCCCTCAAGACGAGCAATTACACTTTGAGTTGTTCCGATAAGCTTGGCTAGCTCGGCCTGTGTGAGATCAGCTCTCAACCTCGCTGTTCGTACGGCATGGGCAATTTCTGTTTTTGATTTTTCTTCTTCAAAGTGAATTCGAATTTCTCGATCTTTGAGCAATTTTTCGAAAAAAGGTTTTGCTGGCTTATATGGCTTCTTATTTTTCATAGTCCAAGGACCTCTTTCATTCGTTTTTCAGCAATCTCCAAGTCACTCGCTGGAGTCTTCTGAGTTTTCTTTTTAAAGGCATGCAACCAAACCATCGTTTCAGACTCTACCACGACATATGCGATCCTGTAGCCTCCGCTTGGAGAGTTAAATTTCACTTCCCAGAGCTTTCCTCTCAGTTGCCGAAACTGAACCCTCGGGCAACTGAGTCCAAACTTCTCAATCCCATCGAAGACATCGGCAAAACGTGCTTGATCTGCCTTTGGCAGATTTTCGATATAGTCTTCAATCGGACTTCTTCCTGATGCGGTTTCATAGAAGCTAATCTTCACCTTAATAGTATAGCCAATTGGCTATACTAGATCAAGGAAAAAATTGGATCCGTTACTTCTTATGAACTGGTTTGAATGCAGGTTTGACCCGTGAGGTCGCTGTGCTATCGCCATCTCGATTTTATTGTATGCACAAGGTCTTTACTCAGCCCCTCCCTGTGAATCCGTCCCAAACGAAGATGACGAATGTGCATCTTCACGGTTTCAATAGAAGCACCGAAATGATCGGCGACCTCTTGCCTCGAGCAGTTTTCAATCCATCTTAAGCGTGCCAGCTCTGCCAGATTGATTTTCAGCGACGTCCACACCGTGGAATGCGATAAAACGCATACGCGGTGTTCGACCAAATTAGGACGGCGGGCGCCATTGCCGGCTTGGTCTCCGGATGCTACTGTCAACGAGTTATCGGGGAGCAGTATAGTATATAAGCAGTCTTGATTTAAAAAAATCTATAAACGTCTTTTCTGTGGCCGACTCGGATGACTCTAATGATAAGTTTGTCATTTTGTGGAGTATAAACTATTCGATAATCACCAACGCGAATTCGATAGTGATTGTCTTTGCCTCTAATCTTTTTGAAAGTGAGAAGCTCACTTAAGGGGTTAATACTAAGAATCTCGAGGGCTTCGTCAATTTTCCCCCTGACTTTTTTGGGAAGTTTACGGTATTCCTTAAGCGCCGATTTTTGAAAAAAAACTTTCCACGGCGAATTAGCCATGGTTCTTCCATTCAACTAGATCCTCAAGCTCTCTGTCGTTTATGATGGATTTATCCATCTCGTCCTCAATGAGTTCAACGATTGCCTTTTCGACGACATGATTCATCCTTTGCCCTCTCGCTTTACAATAGCGCTCTAGCAGTTCTTTAGTTTCCTTTGAAAGAGTAGTTGAGAAGTTCACGGTGTCTTTGTTGCTCACATTTCACCTCATGTTTTTACATGATCTATCATGGTTAACCTGTGCTAACAACAAAATTAAAATGACCGAGTCGCTTTGGGATATTCAGCTCCGCCTAATGCGATGAAACGCATATGCGGTGCTCGGCCAATTTAGGACTGCGGGCTCACTACAACACGAAAAGGCCTCACAGCAGCCTCGGGGGAAGGCCTCCAGCACCAGAAACTTTTCAACTATCGTCCCCTAGGGGCGTCAATAGTCAAATTGGGGTTCTTCTCACTTAACTGTAGGTAGTTTTAAAAAGTTCAAAATCCACAAACTGCGTTAATTCAGGGATTTGGTGCGAGGTACGAAAGCTTTTGCACCGAGTTTGTCTAGCGCTCGCTTGATAGAGCAAAAGTTATCTTGGGCGCAGAGCATTCTGATGTGTTCATGCCAAAGCCCCGTTGACCGGCCGGGTCACTGTTGAAGGGTTCGAAGAAAAGGATAGTTCTGGTTCCCTCGAAACCAAGAATTGTACAAAGTCGACGTAAGGAATTTTTTTGAGCTTAGATCCGTTTGTAGATAGTCTTTTTGAAGACAATAAGAAAACTGTTAGTGCCATCGGAGATGGGAAGCCTTTAGGTGCGCAAGCTCAAACTGCTGTAAATTCGTTTTCTACGTCGAAAGTGAAAGTGGAGTTGACGAAGACGCAGTCAAAAAATCAGCGTTATATCACAGCAACCATTAAAGCTCACATTTGGAGGCGCGATAACGGGTGCTGTCAGAAATGTGGATCAACTCGACGGATCAACTCGCACCGGACAGCTAGCATTTGCGTTCCCGAGAGGGGCGACCATCTGACAGTTTTCTTTTTTTGGAAGCTCTCACGTTCGAAAAAACCCCTGGTCTATAGTAGAAATTTCAAAAAGGTTTACCCAATTGACCTCACTTTGATGTCCGGCTACGGAATGCAAAACAGAATCTCTTAAAGGAGAAAAACTAATGCAAAAAAAAGTCCTTATGTACGCGCTGATAGCAGCGACTCTCTTTCCGTTTTCACTTCAGGCCACGAGTTTGCTAGAGCTCTGCAACAATGAATGGCTAGACGATGATACTGAGGAGTTCACCCTCACATCTGCTCTTGAATCGCCCACCATGTATGTGGGTCTTGGGGTGAAATGCGCCGTCCGCGGCCAGCCGCTACCTTTTCCCACGTTTGAGCTAAAGATCGCTAAGATCATTGGTATGCGCACCATTACTGGAGTCAACGGGAGCCACTGGACCATTGAAACGAAGAATAGCCCTACTGAGACGAATGTAAGAACGCTCGGTAATCCTTCCTCCCTCAAGGTCTTTGGACTTGTTGAAGGCAAGCTAAGCGGCAGATTCATTCGGTATGTAGAAAAAAGCGAAGCTTTCGTCCATCCAGGCGCCACGACCGAAGATGGGAAATATATTTTCGTCCCTCAAGGCGACATTATGGATACAAGCGAAACTACAGCAGTTCTGGAAGCCTTAAGTGATAAAGTCGAGGCAAACCCTGACGAATACTACTTCGTAAAGACCCAACTTCAAGAGTACTTTTTTGTTGCTGAGACTCAGAATGGAACGGTTTATGTTCAAAGGGTTCTGCTTGCGCTTTCACCCTCTTTAGGAAGTCCGATCTTTGAGAGGAATTCCTTTCATGGCACATTAGGATCTTTGCAAAGCTTGCGCGGTCGCAGAAAGAACCAAATCTTCGCAGCTCAAAATTCGATCACTCCCAGCTCCACATGGGCTGAAGTTGCAGTTGCACAAGCACACCCGGCAGAGCAATCCTATTCAGAGCTGTGGAACGATTTTGCTTTTATCAAAATTAGCTCAAGGGAGATGAAAGATCTTTTGGCTAGTTCTGTCGCGGAGGCCTCTGTTATAGAGCGAGAGGCCACGGAGACTATGTCTTTTGTTGTTGCTGACCCGTACGCAAATACCGTGATGTTTCCCCAGTATTTTTCCTACAAAAGGTACGTTACGAATGCTCCTCGCACTTGGGCAAATCCCATTAGAAGACTTGAAGATGTTGCTCGAGCAAATCTTGTCACCAAAAAATCCGAGGCGATACTTGAAGGGTCAGCGGCGATGAGTCGAGCCCAAGAGCTGATTGATGAAGCGCAGAAGGCTTTTTCGCAGCAATAGCGCTCGAGAGAGTCACAGACTTTGATACTCGGATTACCGAAAGAAAAGTGCATTTTCTAAAGGGCCCCGCGCTCGGGGCCACTTCGAGGCCTGGCTTCGTCTTCTTCAAGAGGGAGAACAACTCGGGATGCCTCAAACTCGGTCGATGAAACAAGTGAGCTCTTCGGCTTATGAATTACGAGTGAAAGATAAGGGCGGCATTTACCGTGTGTTTTACATTATGCTTGATTAGCATCGACCTGATAAGCATGGACTTGCTAGGCATGGTAAGGGTCTAAAGCAGTTGCTGCTGTATAACAATTCCAAACCGTTGCAAGTAATCTTTGTTCTTGCGCCTTTTGGAGGATCGCACGATCGCCTCCATTGACTTATTAAAAACTATATTTTCCAAACTAACCTTTCAGCTGCAATAGAAAAGACACTACAGCCCGCCAGTAACTAAGGGGTTGCAGTTTGCTCTGCGTCTTCGAGAGATTGTCGCTCAAGTAGAAAACAAGTCGGCAAGAGAAGTTGAGAGGTTCTTAGTTGCTCAAAACCCAAAAGTCATTTTGGCCAAAGAAAGCGTAAGGCCCATCTCTGAGACCCATTCGCAGCATACGGTGATATTGAGTAGCGAAGTCTTGGCGAAGCTTGAAGTTGTGCGATCTTTACTTGGCCCTAAAGGAGCCACTTGCTCACTCGCTGAGCTCATCTCTGAAATGGCAACTTTAGCCGAATCGGCGTTAAGGCAAAAAAAGTTTGGTAACAAGAATGCCGAGGCAATGGGCCAGACCGTCTCTGTTAAAACGTTTGAAGCAAAAGATAGCTCCCTTGGAAAAAAGCATTACTCCATGCCAATCGAAGAAAAGGATAGTTCTGGTTCCCTCGAAACCAAGAATTGTACAAAGTCGACGCAAGGAACATTTTTGAGCTTAGATCCGTTTGTAGATAGTCTTTTTGAAGGCAATAAGGAAACTGTTGGTGTAGTCGCAGATGGGAAGCCTTTAGGTGTGCAAGCCCAAACTGCTGTAAATTCGTTTTCCACGTCGAAAGTGAACGTGGAGTTTACGAAGACGCAGTCTAAGAATCAGCGATATATCTCAGCAAGCATCAAAGCTTACATTTGGAGGCGCGACAAAGGATGCTGCCAAAAATGTGGAACAACTCGAAACCTCAATTTTGATCACATAATGCCCATCGCGTATGGAGGAGCGTCTGAGTCTCACAATCTCAGACTACTTTGCTTTTCTTGCAACAGCCGCCAGTGGGTACGAAACGCTCCGATTCCGTCTTGAACGCTGGCCATGCAAACTTTTCTCTCACACTTCGTCAAAGGTTTTTGCTAATATAGTTTCCGAATACGTAAGAGCCGAAAACTACGTCCTTATATTTTAAGAAAGAGTCATCTTGAAAGTTTCTAAATACGTTACCCTACTCTTCTTCGGGGCTTTGAAATGCCAAACCGCCTTTTCTAATCCGTCCATTTATGGATCTTATCACCTAGGTAGGAATTTTAGCTACGACGAGTCCGTGGCCTGGACCGGTGAGAATAGCCAATCATTCTCAATGGAGAAATTGCTTTCCAGTTATTCCGATCGACGCGTTTTCTATTTCGGAGAAATCCATTCAGACCCGACAGCCAGAGAATTTCTAACGAGAAACCTGGCAATATTTAAGAACCACGGATTTTCGACCTTGGTACTTGAATCTTTATCATCAAGTTTACAAGATGATGTAAATAAGTATCTTTATTCGAACGGTACTCTTGAACCTATTTCTCAGTACTTAAAGTTTCATTGGGGTTGGAGCCCCGTTCAATATTTAGATTTAATTAAAGAGGCCAAGAGACTAGGTATAAGAATTGTCGCAGCTGATACAACTGCCTCGCCAAGTGCTTTTCGAGATCGGCATATGGCGCAAAAAATTGTTGAGGCCATAGAGGAGGATGTGAACAAAGGAAAGATTGCCTTTCTGGTCGGTGCCAACCATATAGCTTCGAAATTTCATTTGTCGGAGTTTCAAGCGGATATTCTGTTATATACTCATTCAGTTAAAGTTTTAAGAATAGAAATGATCGGTGAAGAGTTTAAACTACATCTCCAAAAAGATCTTCTCGAGGGCTTACTTTCAAGTGAAATTAAGGAAGGTCCTATACAAGTAGAATTTCCTAAGAGCACATTTTGCGACTTACTGGTTTTTGATAGGCCTCTAAAATAGGAATCCAAAGTGACCGACGAAGCAACACGATTGTCGGTTAACTCTCTGGTTCCGCAAGCCCTTGATGACAAAGCTAATTGTTGACCCCGATCTTGCACATACTCACCCAGGTGGAAGATGTTGAGCAAGTGTCCATCGAAGGTGTAAGCCGCAGGCTCGCTCTTTCTACGTGAGACTCGCCGGGAAAGTGGATCGCAAGAGCGTAGACTTGCCTGCGGGGACCCCAAAGAAAAAAATCTTTTTCAAATTCAAATCTAAGATTCGTTTATGCATATCTAAATAAAATGCTACTTTAGATTTGAAGCGCTTAATCAAATGTAAACTAAACTGACGTAGATCTCTCGGTTTTATGGCTGCGCTGGAATGGGCCGAGAAAATAAAATAAAGTGGGAACGACAATGATTAAAGCTATCGGCACGACCTGCGCTATCACGTTGAGTGTCGATTCAGCAGCCGCGGCTGAGTAGATAGTGATCGTTCGGTCGGGCTCGAGGCGTGAAATGATGATGGCAGGAAGCTGTACCTGAAGCCAGACGAGAAATACAAGGGAAACTTGAGAGGCTACGGTAAATCGCGCAAACCGCATGCGCTGCCTCTTAAGGGCCTTAAATAGGTATCGAAACAAGAAAAAGGCCATATACAGGGCAGGCATTGTTCCTGGCTCAGCAAAAATTTCGGCGATGATGCTCGCGCCTGAGAAATGCGCAGACAGTATGACGCCGGATCCGGTTACAGATGAGGATATCGCGAACCACTTCACGCGGATGTAAAAGTGGTGTCTTAAAGGAGGGGACTGCGTCTCCCCGATAAGATAAACCGAAGCGATAAGGGCAAAAATGCTGCAGGCGAAAAGTCCGCTCAGCAAACTTGTCGCAGAAGCCCACGGCCTTATATACAAATCAAAAAACGAATCCCCGGCTGATGGCCAATCTCCCAGATAGGCCGATCCTGCCAATACTCCAAACATAAACGGAGTGAGAAAACTGGAAAGGACAAATATCTGATCCGCATGTTGGTCGGCCTTACCAGTGAGTTGATAGCGTTGCAGAGCGAAGGCCCAGCACCTAAGTGTGACGCCTAGTATGACAAGTATTAGCGGAATCCGGAAGATAACGGATCCTACGTCGTAAGCTGCAGGAAAGCCCACAATCAGAATGGTCACGCTCAGAAGGAGCCAAACAAGACTTGATATCCAAATCGGGCCAACGGCCTGGCGGATGAGAACTCGCTGTTCCTCTTTGAGGAGTTTGCCTTTGAAGGTCGCAAGGATTCCCGTCCCGAAATCCGCGCCGGCAAATAGAACATATAATACGGTTGACGCTGCTAGAAAGAAAAAAACAGTTTCAACTAACATAATGGAGCTAACCCAACCCAAATCCCGCAATCACGTCTGATGCAAACAAGTGTGAACATGGTCAATTAGAAAGTCTCCTAGGAAATGGTGATGCCGCGCCTTGCATAGTGCTTTAAATAATCTATGGCTCACAGCCGGTAGATTTCAATATCAAACAATGGCTAACCGAGCGACTCAATGAAGAGTTGTGCCTACATGTCGTCCTACAACCCCGTAGATTCGATTTCTACGTCGAAAGTGAAAGTGGAGTTTGCGAAGACGTATTTCCAATGTCGATTATCGGCACCCACCCGATGTTGCATGGAATTGGCGCGTGATGTCGTTTCACGGCACGATGTGCATGTTGGGTGAGGCATCTCCAGATCGCTTTCATTGCAAGTTCCGCCGTTGTGCTGTACCTGAAAGCCGGGAGGTTATTGATGGTGGCACTGTTAGTGATTCTGGGTTTGTCGTTTAATGCGATTGCTCATGCTGGAATTTGGGTGCGCGTCAACGACACGACTTTGCGGTTTAGCGGTCAAATTCAAAAAGGCGATTTGGAAAAACTTGAAAACATTTTAAAGCCTGAAGACAAGACTTTGTTTCTTGACTCAACAGGGGGTGATGCACAGGTCGGCGTTCGTTTGGCGATAAAACTTTTACCAAATAAATTGAACATAGTCGTAGATGGTATTTGTGCATCCTCTTGTGCCAATTATCTATTCCCTGTTGGGTACAACAAAGAAATTCGAAGAGGGTGGGTTGGCTTTCACGGCAACGTCACTGCTTTCCTTGCCATAGACTGGCAAAAAGTTGTCGTGAAGTTGAAAGAAGATAAGAATCTCACAGACGAGCAAATCGCTGAATTCCACCAGAGACTTTTAGCCTCGTCGAAACTGGAAGAGGAGCTTTTTGCAGAATTGGGGGTGAGTCAGACACTTTTCGATAGGACTCAAACACCTGATAAGGGAATGCATAACGATGTCGCCTACTCTTTTTTAGTGCCGAAGCCCGAGACATTCATCCGATATGGAATTCAAAGGGTAAAAGGATCACAAGATTTGACTTACCGAAACGCAGAATTGGGTCTCAACAATCTTTACGATTAGGTTTTCCGTGGTGCAATAGGTTAGCAAACCCAACGTTGCTATTAAGGCATCGCAGCAGGTCTCACGAGAAACATCGAGCGCATCAAAGCTAAAATGAATCCTAAATATGTGACCTGTATAGAGTGCCTCGATGAGGGCAAAAAAGCCCTCTCCGAAGGGGAGAGGGCGAATGCTCTAGCAAAAAATACTCAGAGGATTAAAAGCCTCGTCGAAGGGTCAACAATGCTTTAAGGAATCACAACAGAGCAGTTTAAGAGGCTCTCTGAAGTCGATGTATTTGGGAACGTACTTGAACGCCAGCTCATATAGTATCGCGGTGTCTGAAACCCTCTAACGATTTGCCCTTGGAAGTTCCTAACGGCTTCCCATTTTTTTGTGACTGAGAGCACGTCGTCACCTTCAAAATCTGACTCTGTGACACCAGTAATTCCAAGGTAACTTCCAATCAAGTCTTCACCCTCGACTATAGGAAACTTCTTGGCTTCGTTAAAATCAAATTCAGGATTCATCACTGAGAATGTTTTTTTGCTCATGACATAGCTTTTGCCAAGAATCTGGAACTGCAGCATCCAGGAGCCGTCAGATTTTTGAAAGGCCCACATCATCGCTCCGCCGCCGACAGTTACACAGGTTAGCGCCTGCTCGGGTAAAGAGTCTTTGATATCAGTCCACTTTGTTGATTGGTCAAAAATGTTGGCGACTATGTGCCGAGATTGGCGGGAATTTGTAGCGCCCACCAATCTGTTTGCCGCATACACAGCTTCATGGAGGATCAAAGCTGCTTTACCAGTTTCAGTTAAGCTGCTCCAAATGTCGCCACTTATAAGAATCATTTTGTCGTTGTAGTAGTTGGCTGCTTGCTCTGCACTACAACCAGCTGGAACAATAACTTCAAAAGAATCGTCAATAGGAAGAAGCTGTGTCCCTGGCGGGGTGATTCTCATATTCTTCAGAACGATGTCTTTATAAACTTCTACAATTCCTCTTGAATTTGCGGGGATTAAATCTAGTGCTCTTTTGATTTGAAGATTCATTGGCTCATTCGTTTCTTGAATGTTGAGCCCAAACATCACGCGACCTTCATACAGATCTAAAACCTCAGCCGATTTAATGGCTCCATTCGTATCACGACAGATGATAGACTTGCCGCCGCCCCCATCGACTCCTCCGGTGCTAGCCTCCGCAAGCGCTCCCAATGCCATCAATCCAATAAAGAATGCTTTCGATTTCATTTTTTCCCACGTTAACTGTTCTCATCATTAAGAACAATATCAGTATCGCCCAGGCGAAACCTGCTCTCTACATCTATAAAATTAATTGTTATCGATAAAATTAGCAATTACGCTAGGTTTATAAACCAAATGTCGAGGCCCCCGTGAACGTATTTGACTACCACAACTACAAGCAATGCATCAATGGCTGGATTTCCGAGCAGAAAGCCGGGGGTCATGGCCAGCTGAGGAAGATGGCTCTTCATTTAGGAGTTAACTCAGTTGTCATGAGTCAAGTTTTTCGCGGAAGCAGAGACCTCACGCTGGAACAAGCTCTTGGGGTTTCAAACTATATTGGATTTACTGAGTTAGAGAGGGATTATTTTCTGCTGCTTGTGCAAAAAGAGCGTGCAGGAACCCACGATCTAAAACAGGTTTATAAAAAACAGTTGCAGACCCTCAGTAGCGCGGCACAGAACTTGAAAAACAGAGTGAAGCACCAAAAGCTGACCGATGAAGACAGAGCAACCTTTTACTCGCAGTGGTACTATAGTGCTATTCGCCTTGGAATATCCATTCCTCACCTCAATACGATTAGTGAAATCTCTGAACACCTTGATCTTGAGAGATCGTTAGTCGCGAGAGTTGTCGAGTTTTTGCTTAAGAACAAATTGATAATAGAAAAAAATGGGCAACTTGAAATGGGTCCACAGGTGACCCACATTGGTCATGATTCACCGTTCGTAAACAGACATCATTCTAACTGGAGGTTGAGAGGTTTGCAGGCAATGGAAAGGATAGTAGACGACAATTTGTACTACACGGGCCCAATGGCCCTGTCTCAAGCTGCAGCCAGCCAGATACGGAAGTTGCTTGTGGAGCTAGTCGAGAAATCCACAAAGATTGCAGCACCTTCTGATTCTGAAACACTTCGATGTTTAAATATAGATTGGTTCGGCGTTTCCAGATAACTCTGCAATTAGTAGAATGGCACCTTTCTGGTTCTGAAGTAACTTTGATGTCGTATTGATTGGTTCTTAGTTTCACCTGGGCATTCTAGAGAGCTTAAGCCGGGACATTCTGAATTAGATAACTTGAAATTTGGGTCTTGGGCGAAGTGATTGAAAGGGCAGAATGCCCCCAACAGATTGGCTTCCCTCGTTATTGTGGAGATCGAAGAGCTTCCGAGTGGCCTGCGAATTGCTTTTTATAACCCTTAGGAGGCAAATATTATGCAGAACCCACAAGCAAAAGAATACTTCGATAAGAAACAACGGGCTGGCACTAGCACCAAAAACCAGTCGAAGTCAGTAGCCCATCAAGGGTTACCTCGCGGCAACTATGATCTGGCTCTCGGCCAAGATGAACAGAACGATAACGGGTCTTCTCGAGAATACCTGAAAAGGGAGGGAAACTCGAAGGGAGAAGAAGAGACCGAGCGCGCAGAGATTCGAAAGGCTAAGAAAGCCAAACAAGAGAAAGAAATAGATCAAACAATAAAAGAGTCATTCCCAGCTAGCGATCCTCCCGCAAACTACTGAACTTCTTGGAGGCTATAGGTCTGCGGGTCGGTTGAAATTTTGTTGTCAAAAAAACAAGCAATTGTCTTGCTGAATCCTTCAACTGATCGGATACCAAGAGGGTAGAATTATTCTTCCTTCCAGCAAAAGTGGAAAAAGAGGCAAACTATCTTAGTCGCGCCACGGTTGGCTGTGCCCCGCAAATCCGAAGATCATTGGGAGCTTGCAGCACTTCCATACTAGTTACAGAAGAAAGATGCGAAGTCGTGGGTTGAGGGTAAAGAGTCTTCGAAGGTTTTGCCTGAGGATAAAGCGAGGAGCCATTACTTGTTGTGACAATGGGCGAACTAAAATGACCGTTGCTTGGAGTGATCCAGTAGCGAGTCTTGTCGTCAACTCCGCTCCAATTGCTGAGCCAAACTTTCGGATCAAAAGGAACAAGCATTTTAGGTCCTTCACTTGTATCAACAACGAGCGCGCCCTGCGATTCAGTGCCAACCTGTTGCACCTCAAATGCTGCCCAAAGCAAATTTCGCTGGAACGGGCCTCGAAACTGGTCTCTTAAATCTTTTGTTGCCACACAGTTCTTTGAGTTGTCTGTGCCTTTTCCGGCATACACGAATCTGTAACTTAAAAGGTCACTGCTGAGCCCACTTCTTGAAGATAGACGAGATTTTATTTCTAGCGGGCCAATATGCGGCTCTGTTAATTTTAGCATTACTGCGAGTGCACCCGCTCGCGTAGCCGCAATGGAAGTTCCGCCATATTCCACTTCACCGCTTGCGGTGTGAATTATCACAGTTGAAGGTGTGTAGACGTCGGGTTTCTGAAGTTTTTGAGACCGACCACTTAAAGCGAAATCTATCGCTCCAACAGTGATGACATCAGGGTGGTCAGCCGGTGCTAGCAAACTTTCTGCAAGTTTTGCTTCTGTAAAACCCATCGGAAAATGCTCCGACATGCACTCGGTATTAAGATCTACTTCAAAAGGATTCTTTTGCAGGCGTCTGGTTGCTATAGAAGCTTCGCAAAAATGCAGAGTTGCGCCAGTGCCTTGTACGCGTATTTCTAGCTGATCTTCTGCGGAAAAGTTATGACTTCGATTTACAGCCTTAATGTAGAACTCGCCAAAAGGGACTTGCGTCTCGATAATTTCTCTCGGGAAAAACGACTCATTCGGATTTTCAACAACTCGCCGTTGAACCATTGTGCTGGATGCTAAAAGTATCGGGTCATCGTTGCCACTGATTTGCTCAAAAAGGTACAAATCAATATCTTTATCGGTGCCGCGCCGGGAGCTGTTTTCGCTCCAGCTTTTCCAGTCACCCCAAGAAGCAACGATTTTGACTTTACATCCCGCTGTCTCGTCGTTCGGCTCAGTCTCACTCGGCTGACAACGCAAGATGACCGAGTTATTCGGTCCAGGCAGAGATATCTCGCCTTCGCTGAGGGTTTGAATTTTAAAGCGTGAATTCAGCTTGTGAGAGTTGCCCGCAGCCTGTATCCAAGTAATTGACGGATTCGCTCTGAACAAATCGGTCAGTGCATCGTTGTAGATACCAGTGCCATCAAAATTGTGGCCAATCTCCCAATTGATATTGCTGATAACTAAAGAATTGGTTTCTCTCTTCAAACTTTCGAGTGTCTGCTTCCACTCTGAGAGGTTCTCTATTTCAACAAGTGTCAGTGAGATGTTTTTGAGGCCATCAAAGCTATTTAACCAAGGCGATTTTAAAAGTGTTTGAGCCAGTAGCTCCACCATGGCCTCGCCGTGGAGCTCGTCTGAGAGAACAGATCCAGAGCTGCCCCTCTTAGGAAGGTTCAATGAATGAAATCTATATTTTTTCAAATACTCAGTAGATTGAAAAAGGCGATCAAGTAAAAACACACGAACCACATGAGACGGTCGCTCGGTTTGGTTTCGGCTTGCTCGAGGGTTAAAGGTTTTAATGCCCATCAACTCATTGGGCTCAACTTGTTGATAAGGAATGCCAATGTTCATGTTGTAGTGCAGGTCGCGATTGCGAAGTTGGTTGCGAAGTTCTGTCGCCTCAACCTGAAGTATAGAGAAAAGACCAACTACTGTGCCGGCAGTGAACATCGACAAATTCTTGAACATAAAATTTGCTCCTCATAAACCTTCATCTCATGAGTGCCGTGTTGAAAATATCTAGAACCAACTGCTGCAGAATCCCCAACCCCAAGCACACGAACGGTATACTGGGTAATAGGCAAAACGATAGTTAAAGCCGAAGCCAAAATTCCAGCCCCACGCGAAGTAAGGGTTGTAGGCATATGCGTAGGAATATCCTCTGCCCCACCAATTGTTAAACCAACTGGTTTGCGGTTTTGCTTGGTCGAGTTCAGCAGTAAAAAGAGCCTCTTGTGAACTTTGCGCAAACTTCGCGAAAAGTTCGTTATCTAACTGTAGAGCCTTTAAATCTTGCTTCAGCACCTTTGAATGATCGGCTTGTTTTAGGATTATGCCGTTGCTGGCTAGATAAAGATTATGTTGGCCAACTTTTTTCAATTGGAATTCGGCTATAGCTGTCTGAATGGAATTTTTAAGGTTTGAAAGGTGGCTTTTTGATTGCTGGTTAGAGGCATTAGCGTTCGAGGTTTTTGATTCAAAAAACACTTCGAATCCGTTAATTGCGCCGCCCTCAACATGCTTTTGGATTATAAGGGTCTGCTCCATGGCTAGAGTCGCTTCTGCGAGTGAATCTTGAGAGGGTTGAGTGCTTTGAGCCGACAAAGAAAAAGAAAATAGCAACGAAGCGAGCAGAATGAATGAGGTTCTGAAGGCGATTGCTGGCGAGATTGTTTTAGAAATAACCGAAGTCATTTTTGAACTCCTTTTTAAAGAATTTCACGGGGTTTCATTAGTGTTAGACCAGACGCGCTACGACGCGTCAAACGTCAGGGCTCGAATTTGTAAAATCTTTGTAGCTCGCAGCGGGCAGGTCATCATCCAAATGAATCTTGAGAACGCCTAACGAGAACTGAGCCGTACGGGCAGGAGACGGAGCTGATCAGCCACGAGTAAGGAACGCTAGAGGGATATCGCAAGATCCGACACTAAGGAAGGCTAGAGGGATATTGAGATCTCGGCGGATTCTCCGATTCATTTGTGCCACATATCATTTCTGGCTGGTCGGGCTCAAAACCTCTGAAATAGTGCCTTGGCTTAACAATCGGGTAACTCGTGGGGTTCTCGGGCATCATTTCTTTTGCTGAGTTTGCTTCTTCCGAAGTGAGTTCACGATAGCCGGGTGTGTACTTCCAGCCAAATCCCCATCGGTAAGAGGTCGTATTGCAGGGGCCGCCACCTTGCCTAACGAAAAAATACATGGTGTTGGCCGCTACTTCATCACCCGTGTCTTGAATGCATTTTTTAAAATCACTGTCGGCTGTTAAACGTTCTTCGTAGGTGCCGCCTACCCAATAGGCCACATCATGTATTTGACAGCAATGGGCCCATTGCTGTCGATTCCATACGGGCCCTTCAACCCAGCTACTGCAGCCGTCCGTGGAGAACTTTTCAAGCTCATTAGGGCCGGATGCCGCCGCCGCACTTGCTGGCCCGCTGACTATTAAAGCTGCCCACGTAATGCCTCGAACTAAAATTGAAAACTTAATGAGCGTTCGCATTTCTTCTCCTTAACTTCTCGATCTCAGAGGGACCAAAGATTTCTACTTCAGTCATTAGTAAGGGATGACCCACCAAGAGTTGCAGTACTGATCGCCTACTTTTTTGAAAGCTAGTTTCAAAATTTTCGGTCGGTAAGTATTGAGCCACCGATTGTAAACTCTGCGCGCAAGCCTTGTTTTATGATAGGGGCAATCTGGCGGTTTCCATCTTTTTTCTGGGCCGTTCAGACAAAAATAGGCCTATGGTCAGACGTTCAGATAAAATAGTCCTATGGTCAGAACTCATCACTTCGGCTCTTACACGCAGTCACATATCGACTTAGCCGAGGTGTGATTCTTTATCGCCCTCTTAGTAAAAACCTTTTGGACCCATTTCGTAAGACGTACGTTGTAGGACTTTTGAAGTGGACTTAATTAAGGCAACACGATTACCTTGGTCCTTGTGAAAGATAACAAACGATCTAAAGCTGCATTTATTCACACGGGGGCTTGGGGCGATCTCTACGTCTCACTGGCAGCCCTGCAAGTAACTTGTCAGCGTCACGTCACAAATGGAGTTGTGCTAGTCGGCTCCGCAAAATGGAAAGATATTATCAAGAAAACTGACTGGCCGGCGGTAGAAGAAATTTGGGAATGCGACAACGGGCGATCAGCCAACGTTTATACCTGGTCTGCAAAGCAAAACGACTGGCAACTCTCGCTCGAAGGCGTGCCGCTTTCGGTTTTGTTTAAAAAAGTAATTCGAAGTTACAATGCTCGTACCGAGTCACTGAGGTATGCCTTTGCCCCTCTTATCGCGCGCGTCCCAGAAAGGTTTGGTAGTGCACCGTGGCCCCTCTCGAAGCTATTTTTCACGCACCCTTCGAAATGGTTAGGAAAGGACCCGATCATTCACGAACGCGATAGGATTTTGCAGGTTGTGATCCCAGCACAGTCAGAGACACAGGTGGGGCTTCCTCCACTTCGGCAAACAAGTCATAAGACATTGCGAGAGTTGTTTGGAGATTTGAAACAGCCCTACATTTTAGTTAACCCCACGGCTAGTCGGCGAGAAAAAGCATGGCCGAGTGCGAAGTTTCGTGAACTTGTTGAGCGGATCAGTGCGGAGTTTGCTCAAAGGGGGCAGAAGATTCAAGTTCACCTTGTAGGGGCACAAAGCGAAACGCAGTGGCTTGAGGAATGTTTACCAAAACCGCAACTACCAACATCAGATAGTGAGCGGGATAATTCGCAGACGGCGAATCCCGAGACACCAACTTTGTTATTGCAGCCACGTAGAATATTAGATGCCGTAGAGCTTATCGCTGGTGCAGAGCTTCTTGTTGCCAACACGAGTTCACTCCAGTTTTTAGCGGCAGGTGTGAAGACTCCGGTCGTGACGCTCATGGGAAGAGGAACACCAGAAATTTGGGGGCCTTTAGGCGAAGAGGATATCGTAATTCGCGGTGAAGTGAGTGCAGATGCTGATAATGATATTTTCAAGCAAGAACGACTTGCCTACGAGTCGATCCCTGTTGAAAGGGTGTTTAAAGTCGTGATGGGCTTTTTCGATCAGCAAGAAACATCTTCAACAATTACTCAATATGCTGAGTAAAAACACTCAACATACTGAGCAATGTAAGTAGTTGATTCTGCAAGGCAATATTGCCACATCACTTATAAATGGCCGTTTCTTTAGAAACTCCAATAGTTTTAGGTAGTTAGATTTTAACTAAATTATTTTTGAATAGGCCTTAAGTCGGGTCCACAAGTCTCCGAAAATCTACTATTGCGTTGGCTGGGTGTCGGCGGGCATAAAACAGTTTTTGTAGAACATCGCTAGAGGTGCGGCATGAATATCACCGAGGTTAAAGTCTTCCCGGTTAACGAAGATCGGCTTAAGGCCTATGTCTCCATTACCATCGACGATTGCTTTGTTATTCGAGATTTGAAAATCATCAATGGGCACACGGGTCTTTTTGTGGCCATGCCTAGCAAGAAACGAAAAGATGGGCAGTTTAAAGATGTAGCTCATCCACTCAATCAAGAAACCCGCGAACTAATTGAAAAATCAGTTTTCGACGCGTACGAGAGAGAAGTAAAGATGATGGGCGATGCGCTTGGCGATATGAATCGCAATCGATACGAAGACGAGTGAATACGACAGAGTTCACCAGGAATTTGCCCAGCGTCCGATTCACTATGCATAGTGATCGATCCTAATTCCTAATTCCTAATTCCTAATTCCTAATTCCTAAAGCAATTCAAAGTCCGTCGCACTGGTAGGAAGTGTTCGAGTAATAGCTTCTGTCGCCAGTGGGATCACACTGCTTGAAAAAGAAGGGGCCTCTCTTTTCGACCTCGTGTTGGGGAGGGGACGGATGAATATCAAACTGATCAGAAACATAAGACGCCGGATGAGCTCGCGAAGTGTGCTGAGGTGTCGAACACCCTAAAAGAAGAAAAAAAGAGATGCCCACGGCAGTCCACGGCCTGAAGACAGGCGTTTGGCCGGTATTTTTCGCTCTCGACATTTGACGGACGTTAAAACTTTGCATGAAATCCTTTTTCTAGACGTCGACACCCCCGCTTGATAGTATCCCAAATAATGTTGTTTCAGAGAACACTCAAAAAAAGGGTTGTTGTTGACGGGACTGGTTTACATACCGGCAAGCCCGCCAGGCTGGCATTCTGTCCGGCTCCAGAAGACACCGGAATACTATTTGTTCGCAATGACCTACCGGGTCAGCCTTTACTTCCTGTACTTTGGGACCGGGTCAAGGCGACGCAGCAAGCAACTACACTTGGCGGAGATGACTTTAGCGTATCTACAGTTGAACACTGCCTATCTGCGGTAGCAGCCCTACGAATAGACAATATGTTGATTGAACTTGAGGGGCCCGAGATTCCCATTGTTGACGGAAGTGCCGCGCCCTACCTCAACGCCTTACTCAGTTCAGGGTTTTATGATCAAAAGAAACTGCGATCTTACATTTATATGACTAAACCTATTGAAATGACTGACGGTCAAAAGTTTGCCCGCATCAGTCCCTATAATGGGCTGAGAGTTAGCTGCAAAATTCATTTTGATCACCCTTGCATTGGCGATCAAGAACTCGATATGGATGTTAACCAAGTCACATTTACGCGCGAGATCGCACCGGCTCGTACTTTTGGCTTTTTAAAAGATGTGCAGGAGCTTCATCGGCGAGGTTTAGCCCTCGGGGGCTCTCTTAGCAATGCAATCGTACTCAATGAAGACTCTATTATAAATCCAGAAGGCCTTCGATTTCGCGATGAATTCGTGAGGCATAAAATTCTAGATGCATTAGGCGACTTGGTGACGCTTGGTTATCCTATGCTCGGTCACGTTCATCTCGAGAGGACGGGGCACGATTTCATGAACAGATTTATTAGAAAAGTTGTCGCTAGCCGTGATTCTTACAGGGTCATAAATATGGGCGATCGGGATATTAGGGTTGATGCGGCCGTAAGCGAAGAGCTTAGGCAAAATCATATTCTTGTTGGCGCCCAGTCGGGCTCGTAGGGGCTCTAAGACTTCTCATTGATTTTCTGATTTTTCCATGGTGGAGTCTGTCTCCAATGATTTCCTAGATTTTTTAAAAAAGGGGTATTCAGTCATGATTATAGGTGTGCCCAAAGAGATTAAGATTAGCGAAAACCGCGTGGGTATGGTTGAGGCTGGGGTTCTGCAACTTGTGAAAGAAGGACACCATGTCATTGTCGAGACGGGTGCTGGCCTAGGAGTTGGACTCACAGACGAAGATTACGAAAAAGCGGGTGCAAAGATTATTGGAACTAAAGCTGAGGTTTACGCCAAGGCTGATATGATTGTAAAAGTGAAAGAGCCTCTTCCAGAAGAGTACGAACTCATGAGGGAAGACCAGATTCTTTACACGTATCTCCATTTAGCAGCTGAGCCCAAGCTAGCTCGCGTACTTTGTGAAAGAAAAGTAAAGTCTGTGGCCTATGAAACGATTCAGAAAGCAGATGGTAGCTTGCCACTTCTTACTCCAATGAGCGAAGTTGCCGGTAGGATGGCGACCCAAATTGGGGCTACCTATCTACAGAAGAATAACGGCGGAAAAGGTGTGCTGCTTGGGGGCGTAACAGGTGTGCCAAGGGGCCACGTAGTTGTGCTCGGAGGCGGAATAGTAGGAATGAATGCCACTCAAATGGCAGTCGGTCTGGGAGCGCGGGTAACTGTGCTAGATGTTAATACAAGTCGGCTCGACTATTTTGATGATATCTTTCAAGGCCGAGTGAATACCCTCTTTTCTAATATAAAAAATATTGAAGAAAGTGTGAAGACCGCAGACTTAGTCATAGGAGCTGTGCTTATTCCAGGAGCTAAAGCCCCTCACCTTGTTACAAAATCAATTGTTGAAGCGATGGAGCCTGGAAGCGTGGTTGTAGACGTGGCTGTTGATCAAGGTGGTTGTATCGAGACGTGCCGTCCTACGAGTCACACTTCACCGACGTACGATGTTTCGGGCGTGATTCACTATTGCGTTCCCAACATGCCGGGCGTGGTATCGAGAACATCCACGTATGCATTGACGAATGTGACCCTCAAGTATGCGTCTATGATTGCACAGCATGGTCTCGAGCAAGCACTAGAGCGAGACGAGACTTTGAGACCGGGACTGAATACCTATAAAGGTTACGTAACCTATGAACCGGTAGCACGTGATCTAGACCTAGAATACCGACCTTACACAGGTAAGTAATTTACAATCGCATTGGGTATGTCGTCGTCGATATGCCCTAAAATTGGAATATAACATTTCCCCAATGTTCTGTTAATAGGGGCAAGTGTCCACGTACTTTAAGAGTCTTCAAAGCCGCGACGGAGGGATGTCGATGTTTGAGATATCTTTGGCTGGCCACGATTGTTTTCAAGTTTTTCAAATGTACTAACACGCTCGAGTCGGTGCTTGTCTGGCTTCCGTGGTGTCCGAGAACCCATATATCAATTTGTTTGTTTAAATGTTTTAGCCACAGCCGTTCTTGTTTTTTTGGGGCGTCCCCACTGATCCAGATTTTATTTTTGATCACAACAGAGGCACTTGTTGGATTTCTGTTCGTCACCCTTCTTTGCTGAGACGCCTTTTTAATATTTGGAAGTAATATTTGAATGTACTGAGGCTTATATTCGCATTGGTTTGCATGGAAGATCTTCTTTTTGGTATCCCCAGTTTTGGCAATTATGTGTTCGTGAAGGAAGACACAATGGCTTGAAAAGGCCCTACTCAACTTTGCATGAAAACCCACATGGTCATGATCAAGATGGGTAGGGAAAAACAAGTTTTTCTTTTTTGCACAAAGCTGCGAAACAGCTCTTAGATTGAATTTTTCGCCGCCAAAATCTGTATGAAAGCATTCATTGAGTGTGACGTAGGTCGTCCACTGACCCTGTCCGACGTTCCATATGACAAACTGGTCAGATCCAGATGGAGAGATAGAAGCACAGAGAAAGAGTAAAGGAAATAACAGATAGAAACTTGGCCTTACAAAATCAAAACACGTTTTTACCATAGTTAGCTTCCTGATTGTTCGAGGATCACACGTTTTCTGTATTGAACCTCGAGGTAGTAAGCAATTAGATGAAGTGTTGCGAGATATGAGAAACAAAAAAGCCCGGGTAAGTTATAGCTTGTACTTTGGGGCCCCGACTCGGGGCCCATAGAGCAAATTAAAATCAATACGCTCCAGAGCCAATCGCCGACGAAAGTGAACGGAGGCAATAAAAAACTCAAAAGGCACACAGGCAGCAGTATGAGACTGAGCACTGGACCTAAAATTAAATTGAACACTATCGAGATCGGATGCGGAGTTGTGTACTGAAGCAACAGGGGAGTCATTACGGTAAAGAGGAAGCATTGCCGCTTAAGTAGAGAGCTATTCTTAAACGGGAACACCAACACTAAAGATGCTGCCCAGCTCAGCCAAAGTGAAGACAGGCTCGTCTTCGTACTAAAAAGGCAGATAGTCGCGAGACCCGTCAAAGCGACTTGAACCGAGGGGCTAAGAAACCGACTGTTAGCGCCGAAGGTGGAACCCAAAGACTGAAGTAAAAAAGCTCGAACCACAGGAATCTGAAAGTTTGTCATTGCGACAAAGCTAGCTAAGCAGGCAAACTTCACTGAACTTGCGAAAGATTGAGAAGTCCAAAAGAGGATTTTTTGTAGAAGGAAGCCGATAATTTGACTGACAAAAAGCAGATGGGCTCCAGAAACGACGATAAAGTGAATAAGACCTGCTGAGCGCAGACTTGTGAGCGCTTCAGGAAGAGTGGTTGGCGGCTTTCCGCAGACAATGGCCGCGTAAAGGGCTGCGTAGCGAGATGAAGGGGTATGGCTCAGGCAAACGGTGTGAAGGCCACTCGCACTAGCACGTCCTCTTGCTGGATCCAGCAACACAACAAGCTTGATGCAAAAAAAACACAAAACAAACAGAAACCAAGTGCGAACCATTGGACTTGGCGACTGCAAGGTGCTAGTTGAGAGGCGCCAAGCGGAGTGCTTTAGCAGATTTTACGCAGTTATGGAAAATCGGATTCAGAATCCAAAAAACGGATCAAGAGAGAAGCCTTATTATTGCAATAAACCCTTTAATTTCAATATGTTATGCTATGCTTAAAAATTAAGCATTCCGCTCAAAATCATTCCAGAGGGCTGTTCTAAGGTCCAGCCTAGGGCAAAGTCCACATCGACTGTGGATAACTCAAAGGAGATAATTAGAAAAAGGGGATTAGATGTGAAATTAACACTTATTGCCGCCTCAATATTTTTGGTGTTTGTGGGTTGCGCGAGCCAACAGAAATCCAAACTGGCTTCCGACTATCGCCTCCGCAAGCAAGTAGTGCAACTGCGCCGTGAAAACCGAGATCTCAATGATCAGCTTAAAGCGTTATCTGAGGTTAAGAAAAAAAGGGCACCTGATTCGCAAAGAATTAAAGAATCCGCTTTTGACGACACCCTCAAGTCGATAATGGAGATTGAAGGGCCGCGGTCCGAAGTCAGCGCGGAAGATCACGTGTTCTATGATTTAGCGCTGCAGGCATATAAAGCAGATCAGCTTGAAGAAGTTCGGCGTAACCTTAATCTGCTTCGATCAGTAAATCCTAAAAGTGTCTTTATCACTGAGATTCAGCTGTATGAGGCTGAACTTCTTTTGAGAAATGGACGGAACCTCGAGGCCGTTCATATTGCACAGGATGTGATACTCTCGTCGAAAAGTGCACTTGCGAGAATAAAAGGGCAGCTAATAAAAGGGGTCGTTTACGAAAAAATGAACGTAAATGAATCTGCCAAAGAGTCGTATCTCCAAGTAGCAAGAAAAACAGATAACAGTGAAATTCGGCTTTGGGCGCTTAAAGCACTCAGAAGAGTTAGGGCTCCGCAAAGAGAGATTGCCAAAAGGTTACCCACAAAGAAAGTGAAACAGAGTGAAAGAAAATAGCTTCATAAATGCTATTGCCTTAAAGGCCTCAAGTCTCACATTTTCTGTAGCTCTGGTTGCAACATTTACGGCCGGAGCAGAAGAGTTTATTGAAAGCCCAGAGCAGCTGAACTCAATATACGAGAAACATTATGCGCAGCCAATTCCCGCCAATGAATGGTCCGAAATTGTAGGAGCGCAGCTGAATGAGACATACACAGTGCAGCGCGGAGATACTCTTTGGAGCATTAGTCAGATCTTGTTCGGTAACCCGTTTTTTTGGCCTAAGATTTGGCAGCTCAATGAGACAATTACTAATCCTCATCTAATCAGTGTGGGCAAGGTTCTGCAGTTTCGTAGCAATGGCCTGGAGCCACTTTCTTGGGTCATCGGAAGCGGCGATTCGCAGGGTGAAGAATACACAGAAGAAAATTTATCGGGCGATGATTCTGAGCAGGTGGATCTCACAGCTGACTTATATGAAATGCCTCTTATTCCTCCTCAAGAAAAAAAGAGTGTTCCTGTTTTAAAGGAGCTTCCGAGTAGTTTGTCTCCATTGTTTAACGTGGAGGAGGGGGGCACTGACAGACTTGGTTTTTATCCTTTCAAGCATCACTTTAAAAGAAAGTACACTCCCTCAATCACACTCCCTGGATATTTCAGCGAAAAGATACCTGACGTCATCGGAAGGATTACTCTGCTAGAAGAAACTGGGCAGGCGAAGGCGATGGCTCCGGATTTTGCTTATATTAAATTTAAAGAAGGAAAAGATTATTCAGGTCAGAGAGTTCGAACCTTTAGAGTGCTTCGCTCAATAGAGGGTACGGAGGATGTTCATCTTTTTGGTGTGGGCGTCGAACTTCACGGAGAAGTTCAAGTTTTACATAAAGTGAATCCTGACGACAATATATACCGAGCGCAGGTGCTTTCGATCATTTACCCCGTTTTAGTGGGTGATTTGATAATGCCAGGCGATTTAGAAAGAATCGATACAGAGAATTTTCAAAATGGCGGCAATGTTTCTGGCCGCATTCTTGGGGGGATTGAAAACTCCGACCAGAAAATCATGTTCAAAGGTCATATTGTATTTTTGAGCCTTGGAAGAAAAGATGGTGTGAAGCTGGGCGATCGTTATCCCATATTTAAGAATCCGGCAGTTCGAAGTTCAGCGGGAACCATTACCCGTAATCTTATTCAAATTGGAATTTTACAGGTCGTAAATACATCTGAAAAGGTAGCCACGGGATGGATCGTTGAATCGGAAGATCGCATCATTCCCGGAGATATTTTTGGCAACCCTAAGTTTGGCGGCCAAGAAATTCAAAAATCACTCAGAACTCACCTCGGCGGTTCGGCGTCTGAGGCTTCAGACGGCTCTAAGGGAAACTCAAACCTTAACTTTACCGAAGAAGACTCCACGATACTCGAGTAGCTCATTAAGTTGTGAGTTGAGAAGCATGAATCTCTGAAAAATCCGGTTTCAGTGGGGATGACAAAGCCTACTTTCGGACTCAAAATGACAGCTCCTTCGAAAGGCGAATGAGTTGCGCATTTTGTCAGCTCAGTTGGAGAAGATTCACTTTGCATACCTAAAACGTATGAACGAATTCACCTATTCTTTGTCGTCGCCTCAAAACAAAGTGCCATTAAAATACTGGCTGGCCATCCTGGCTCTTGAAGCAAGGTTTGGATCGACGGACTTTTTTCAGGAGTTTTTGCGAAGAACCCATGTGTGCCTACACGACTCGACCGAGTCCTCCTCCAATCTTTTTGAAATCGCAAGCGAAATGGATTTCAAAGATTTTGAAACCTCTCCCTACGAGTTGTCCGAGTTTATCAGAGGTTTTCGTTTGTCTCAAACTAGCGAGAACACCTTATCTTTAGGCACAAAGAAAGCACACGAACGGTTGTTAGAAAAGATAGAGAGTTTTGATCTAGAGTCTCTTGCTTGCAAATGGCAGAAATATTTCGAGGCGGGGCTAAGATTGAGCACATTCTGGTGTGCTGATTATCCGAAAACATTAAGAGCCATTTCGTTTCCTCCCGTGTGTTTGACCTATTTCGGTTTACCCACTTGGAATCAAAACATCTTACTCTCAGTTGTCGGGAGCCGCGAACCTTCCGTAGCTTCGAAGCAATGGCTTGAACTCAATCTGCCGGAGTTGATCAAAAAAGACATTCGGTTCGTGAGCGGGGGAGCTCGAGGAGTTGATCAGATTTCACATGAGTCTTGCTGGCTGAGAAATCACTCGACCTATGTGTTCTTGCCCTCTGGCTTGCTAAAACCCTATCCTCAAGAGTGGTTATTGCTTAAGGAGGATGTGCTAAAGTCGCAAGGTGCCATACTGAGTGAGTATCTACCTGACGCCACTATTCAAAAGGCCCACTTTTGGCAGAGGAACCGTCTAATAAGCGGGATCTCAAAGCTCACTCTCATTGTGGAGGCGCGCCGAAAAAGCGGAACTCTGCTGACGGCCAAGCATGCTCTTGAGCAAAATAGGGAGCTAGCAGTTGTGCCTCATGTGCCTGTTGAAAGAGGTGCTTTAGGGAGTTTAGATTTGCTTTTTGATGGGGCAAATCTTGTAAGAGATTACAAGGACGTTTTAAGTCTGATGGGCTGTCAAATCGACTGAACCCAGCACATTCGGCTCCGGCGCCGGGGTTACTTGTTTGCCGGTGGCACCCAGGCTCGGATGGATAACTCTGTATTGAGAGTAACTTCTATTAATAACTCTAGAACAGTTTGCAGTAGCTATTCGGTGAAGTGTCGTGAGTAATCAGTTGCAGGGTGTGGGTGACGTTGTCCAAGGCACCTTTTATGCTGCTTTTCGCAGCTGGAGAGCTAGAGCTTTGGGCAAAACTTTTATCAACGTAATTTGCAAATCGGCGGGAGGCATCAGGCCAGCGCGGTGGTAGTGCAATGTCCATGGCTGCAGTCGCCATTTTGTTTGAACTCAAAGCCTCTTCGATGTTCGCAATTCCCTCGCTCAACAGATTGAAAAGCTTCTCTTTAGCTTCGGGCCAATTATTCGGAAGTAAGTACTTGCCAGCAAGGCTCATTCCATTTTGATAGCCTTCCACGTGACCCGCATACTTTGAGATTTCACTATTAAGAATCTTTAAATCAGACTCTCGCAGCTTTTTATCGTTAGACACCAAATAATGTTTCAGCTTTTTCATAGCTACTAACAGGGCAAAATGAAGTGCCGGAAGTGCCATTACATGTAGGAGCGGAATGCGAAATTTCGCAGTTCCAAAAGTTATCTCTGGCGGGAATCCCATGTCTAGGCCAATGGCCGTCAAAGTCATAAGACTCAAGATGAAGGGGCATAGCAAGTAACTTATCTCATAGGCGAATTCTTCGAGCTTCCATCCAAACACGGGAATAGATTTGCCAAAGGCTTTTATTTTTAATTGACCCGTCAATAGCCTTAAATTTGCCATAAGGCGAGCGAACGCATAAGCATCGTCTTTTACGTAGTTAGTCACTGCGGAGTTGGCTACAAGACTGAGCACCTTAAAAATGCCTTCCGCAGAAGTTGGGTTGAGTTTGTCTAGACCCGCTCGTGCAGCATCCATAACCTGCAAGAATCCATCTGCGGTAAAAATGTTAACCGTTTTAACTACGGCCTCCATGTCGGAGCTGACAAAGGTAGTGTAACCCACGCCAAACATGAGGCTGATAAAAATACTAAAGAACATCCGTGCTGACTTTTGAGGCCAAGCCATTGTCAGCTTTTTGTAGGTTGAGTAAAACAGACCAATAAGAGTGCCAAAATAGAGAGTAAAATGCCATCCCAGTTCGCTAGGCCGAATGTCTGCTCCGAGGTAAGATGCGCCCATACCCACTATCGCAGTCAAGATGGCCTGTGCTGCTCCGCCAATGATGGTGGCAAAGGTAAGTCTTTCTAAAGTAAAAATGGGTTGTCTCAGAGACTTAAAGTAGGTTCCCCAAGAGGCCAAATCAAAAAACCCTTTTGATCGCGGAGAAAATTTGACCATATTGTTTTCCGACGAAAGGGCATTCTGAGAGAAGGTGTCATCAACGGAGGCTTGAATACTTGTATGCCACCTCATTCTTGCCTCAGCAGAATCAGCAGGGAGTGACTTTAGCTCAACAACGTAGACGTCTCGGCCCACTACCATTTTGGGATTGCCATTTCTGCTCGTAGATTCTACTGAGGCATAAGGATGTCCACCTACGTTGAGATCTGCGATATAACTTTCTAAAGATTTTTGAAATCGTCTATACTCTTTTCGCTTTTTGAGATCGTCTTCAAGCTCTAAGAGTTGCGCGGCACTTACTGCCTCGTAAAAGACATAAATTCTTTGACTAGGAAAAGTAAGTTTATAGATGGGTTTTCCGTCGACCATCTTGAGAGAAACTTTGATAGTGCCTTCGAACTCGATAGGTTCGCTACCCTCGCTCGGCCCGCTAATTTGGGCTTTCGAAGGGTTGTAGGTTTCTTCAAACCGATCTTCGTTCAGCATGTCTTGATACTTTTGAGCAGACATGGACTGTCGGTAGCTATCCATTGTTTCATGAAGAGTCAGAATAGCCTTCAGGGAAAGCGCAACTTCCTTAGGGATTTCGGGACGTGCTAAAGGGAGAATATAGCGACGGAAGTGCTGATCTACTGCGTCCGAAAGCGGCTCAAGTGCCTCCAAATCTGAAGGCATTGCTGGAGTGTTTGAAATCTCATTGGTTTCTTTTTGCGAAGGGAGATTTTTAGGAAGATTGTGGACGACCTCAGTACTACTGGAAGATGCGGGACTTCGCGGGTAAGGATTTTGTGCAAACGAACTCTGCGCCATGAGGGCGCTTATCAGTGTGTAAGTGAGACAGATTTTAAATCTCTTCATAGCACACTCTCCGCTGCCTCAAGCAATTCTCAGCCTGGGGTTGGGTAGCTTTCAAAAACTTCGAAAGCACAAGTATTCGAACGGTCAAAAAGTATTAAGCATGAAGTCGTTTCGCTTCACGTTTAACACGTTTCAGTTCAGGTACTTACGCCTAGTGCTAGACCGTGTAAAACTTGCTTAGCTCGAACTCGAATTCGTGGGTAAGACCAAGGGTTTGTTAAGAAACCTAAAAAGGATCTGTTTAATTTTTTAAAAATAAGGCTGATTTCTTCTAGGGACTGCTGACATTTCATAAAGCTTGAACAGTCTCTAGCGTTTGCCGGACCTTTTAAAACGCCAGTAGCCGAAAATTGCAAACAGCAGGTTTGGCGTCCACAGTGAAATCGATGCGGGTGCATTACCTGAGCGAGCCAGTGACTCAGCTCCGACGTATAAGACCCAGTAAGCAACAATAAGCGCCAATGACAGAACAATGCCGCTAGATTTCCCTGATCGCCTATTGGAAGCCACCGCAAGCGCAACTGCAACGAAACCAAAGATAAGACAGGCAAACGGTAGTGCCCAACGTTTGTGATACTCAGCCTCGTAGGTCAAGCGATCCGCCTGAGGCAAATCTTCTCGTTTTAACAAGTCTCGTAATTCGGTAATATTCAGCGATGGAGGAGACTTCTCACGAGCAGATTGCGACTGATCAAACCTCAAATTAAGATTGTAAACAAGAAAGTTGATCTTGGTAGTCGCGCCATTTTTGATTCTATGGACAGTGCCGTCCATAAGGCGAAGTGTTTTGGCGAGAGTATCTTCGGTGTCCGACATGATTCGCCCCGTTTTAGCGACGATTGTTAACGGGTCAGCGCTTCGGCCATCATAAATGAAGACGCCCCGAAGGAGATCTTCGTCTGTATCAACTTTGTCTGCGTAGACGACAAGATTGTAAAATCCTTCGGTAAAAACTCCTTCTCTTACAGTGTCGGCGACTCGAGTACTGCCAATTTCCGTGATGAGCACTTCAAACTGGCGATTGCCCCAGGGGGCCAAACGCAGAGTCGTTTCTAATGAAAAAAAGCTTACCAATAAAGCGAGTATCCAGGCGGGCATTCCAATTTGAAAGAGACTAAGGCCTGAAGATCTCATTGCCACAAGCTCTGAATCTGTGTTGAGTCTTCCGTAAGTGAGCAATACCGCAAAAAGTAAGCTCATTGGTAGAATGGCCGGAAGAAAGCTGATCGACATAAAAGTGACCAGCTTAGCAACAACAGAAATCTCTCCCCCGTGAAGTAGGATAAATTCTGTGAGTCTCAATGCTTGGAGCATCAGCAGTATTGAGACAAAAACAATAACCCCAATAAATAAGGGCGGAATTAGCTCAAAAAATAAATACTTTTGAGCAAGTCTTGCCCTTACTGATCTCATGATTCCATCATGTTGAATGAGCCAACTTTCTCGGGGCCCTGTATTGCCTTTCGAACTTCAATGGCCATCTTCAGAAGTGATTCAAAATGCTTCAAGTTAAGTTGTGAGGCCGCATCGCACTTCGCCTGCATAGGATTCGGATGAGTCTCTATAAAGAGAGCGTCCGTGCCTGCAGCCACAGCGGCTAATGTCAAATGCGGGATAAAACGCGGTTCACCGCCTGCAGGGTCTGCACTCGATATACCGTACATGCGTATGATGTGCGTTGAATCAAAAACGACAGGAACTCCAATTTGCTGCATGATCGGGATCGATCGAATGTCAGCAACGAGCCGATTGTAGCCAAAGCAAGCGCCTCTCTCTGTTAATAGGATGTTTTTGTTTCCAGTAGATTGAATTTTTCCTACGACTCCGGCCATATTTTCTGGAGCAAGAAACTGACCTTTTTTTACGTTGACGGGACGACCGGTCTTGCCGATTTCGACGGCCAACGAAGTTTGTTGACACATATAGGCTGGGATCTGAAGCACATCAATATACTCTGCCGCAAGTGCCACGTCCTCTGTGCGGTGAACGTCACTCAATATAGGCAGGCCGTATTCATCTCGGACGCGCTTTAAGATTTTCAAGCCTTCATCTGCCATTGGCCCGCGCCAATTTTTTTCGCTGCCACGATTGTCTTTTTCATAGGAGCTTTTAAAAATCAATCCAACTCCGAGCCGATCGGCAATGGTAACCAGTTCTTTCGCTGTGTTTAGAATAAGTTCTTCACTGTCAATAACACAGGGGCCAGCAATTACCGATAGTGGTTGATTGATTCCGATTTTTACAGATCGTCTGGCCGAAGTGACTTCGAAGTTTCTCGGCGGCAAAGTAATTGTTTCAACTCTCATTTTTTCCAATTGTCCTCCCAGGACTCATTTTGGCGGTTTTATATCCTTTATACTCTCCAATTCGGTGCCCTGTCACACGCTCAAACGCATCGCTTAACCACAAATTGACATCTTTCAGCTGCCAGTCAGAGATTCCTCTTTTTGAATCGAATTCCCAATCTTGACTTTCAACCTTTGTTTTCATCACCTTGGGGTGACCTCCCTGAAAGGGGCGCAGGCCATATTGCTTTGCGAACTGAAAGTTTTTAAACGTGTTATCAAGCTTATCGCCGTGCCAAAGTCGGCTGAGGAGTTTGGATTTCTCTCCCATCAGCTCTGGCGGTTTTACCCATCCGTAATGAAAGATGCGTGCTTTCGATTCTGCAACTTTAGGCTTTAAACCATTAACCCGAAACCCTTGAGCGTCGGAATGGGATTGAATTCCGCTGCCGCGCCTCACAATTCTTACCTCTTTTCTATACCACCGCCGGTTTGTTGCGATGACTGAGTAAGAACCATAAAAGTGAACGTAATCAAAAAGTATTCCCTCAATTTCTTTGTGAGCATTGGCAAGCTCGATGGCTGATCTAATTTTGTCGTAGTCGTCTTCGTGGAGAACTTCATCTGCCTGAAGGTAGAGGCACCAGTCAGATTGGCATTGGGCTAAAGCCTCGTTCGTCTTCTCGCTTAAAAGCAGCCCTCCCTTCGTCGCCTCGGGGTCCCAAAACGTCTCGGTGACTCTTATTTTATTTGAGGGGATTGATTTGATGAGCTCGACGGTATTGTCGTCTGACTGACCAACCGCAACAACAAACTCATCAACCAGAGGAAGTGCGCTCAAGATACTCTCTATGACTGGATAGCCCATTTTTTGGGCATTCCTGATGATGGAAAAACCGCTCAGGGATGACATCGGCAACTATTAACACTGGCGAATGTTGTACGCAACATTTGTGGGAGAGACTTTTGGATGTTGACCACGGTTTTATCGAAGCTTGATAATAGGCGTATGCGACGTGTTTTACTGGTAATAGAAGATTTTTCCGAAGCCATGTACTTAGAAACTCTCCTTAAGAAATTGGGCTTTGATTGCTTGGCGGTGCGAAATGAGCTGGGGCTATCGACCCAAATTCTTCAGCTCTCACCTCATCTCATTATAGCTACGTACAACGGAAGAAAAGTAAAAGGATTTTCGCTAGGATCTCGCATTCGCCGAAATGCTGCCGGCGAGCCCGGACTCATACTGCTCAGAAAAGGTAATGAACCCCAGGTTCCAACCAGTGGGCAGGTGGATGGTCTTTTGAATTCACCGGTGAATGCCCGAGAGCTTATAGCAATGGTGTGCTCGGTTTGTTCCATAAATATTATGCAGCTCATTGAAAAAATAAAGAGGGTGCAGACGAGCGGAGGCGGTTTAGGGCAGGCACCCATCCACGTTTCTGGAAAATCCAGAGAGTCAGAGCGAATCGCAGTTTCTGGCAATCGATTCGCTCAGGCGCAGGTTAAACTCAGAGGGCAAGATCAAGATACCAGTAACAATCATGCCTCGGAAGCAGGTTCAAAATCAGAACCCGCGTCTTCACAGAGCCTCGGTGAAGGCGGAGATTTTGATGAAGCGAGGAATCAGTTTGAAGATCTCCTGGGTATCTTAGAGTCAATGTCACCTACAGTAGAAAAAAACAGCGATTTTCGTCGGCAAGCCAAATGGAGTCATGAAAACGCTCCCGTCAACTATGACAGATTTTTAGAGAGTATGCCGCCTGCGCGCTCAAATGGTATTGACGGCAAACTTGCTAAACTTGAAGTCGAAGAATTTCGTGGGCTAGAAAATCGCGAAGAGATCAAAGAAGTCGACGATGAGCGCAAGGAGTTCGTCAGGGCGCTATTCAAAAAGTAGTGAGCGTCAATACACACATGCAGTGATTATTTCTTCTTTTTAAATAGCAGGCCTACAACATCTTTGAGATCACCATGAAGTAGATCCACTGACTTCGACTTATCAGAAATGTCGATCACATTGAGTTCTCTTTGGGCTTCGCGGAAATCAGGGATAAGAAAGAGAGCCTGTTTGAAACACTTTTTAGCGATATCGAACTCGCTCGTGTGTTTGTGAAGTAGGCCTTTAACAAAATGGTAGACCCCAGAGTGACGATCTTCGGGCGGCACTTTATTGATTTCTTGGTAAATGCCCGGAAGCTGGGTAGGGTCACTTGATTTAGACCAGCCTGCTAGCACTGACCACAAAGTGAGTAGTTTTAGCTCGGTGGTCATCGGAATAAGTGTTTTGGCTTTCTCAAATTTCTCGTGAGCCTTCGAAAAATGAGCATTCTTGAGCAGGGCACGGCCATCCTCTATGAGGCCTTCTGCAGCAAGAATACTTTCGGCTTTTCCTTGTTCAAGTTCCTTGTCGTATCTTTTTCGGTGTTCTTCGTCTTTTAGAACCTCATAGGCCGCCGTCATTTTAGAAAACAGCTTTTGCATGAGATCCTTTACCTCTTTGCTAGCTGTTGCGGCCACTTTGTCTGGGTGAAAAACTTTGGCAAGTTCGAGGTAAGCCTTCTTAACCTCGCTGGCCTTTGCGGTTGAACTGAGGCCAAGTGTTTGATAGTGAGTCTTTGAAGCCAATTCATTCACTAGTTTTTGAAGTCGCGGTGCTTGATCCTCTCCAATAATTGCCTTAGCTGATTGTTCCAAGCGGATAAGTCCAAACATGACTAAGGTGTGTAAGCAGATAAAGAAGAGTTCTTCTGAGAGGCCCGAGCTAGCAAGCGCTCCAGAGATAGAGTCGGCTTCTGTGAGTGTTCGATGCAAGCCCGGCGTGTGACTTAGAGGGGCAAATGAAAAACACGCATGCTTATCTGTGAATTTTGCTGAGCGTCTTACAGGTGAGTTCATCCAGGGCAAGTAAAAGGTCCTTAGCCAACTAGGATCGATCTTCGACTGCACGGAATCACACATTATTTCCACCAAAGCATCAGAATCTAGTGCAACATGTGCTTCAACAATCCTTTGCGGTTGAAACTGAACGTCGTAGCGTGAGTCTGACACTAATTCGCTCAATCTTATTTTCATCTGATCGCGATTGGCAGTTTCAATGACATGCGGGCTTATGAGGCTAGCTGCAACAAGCCGTTCTCCGATAGGGCGTGGGTCGGCCGAATTTTTTTGCAGGAATGGTTGTAGCTCAGTTGCCGTAAGGAGTTGGCGCTCAAGGAGTAGGGCCCCAAAGAGGGAGCTTGGCGTTGGCAGATGCACCTTTGACACAATTCCCGTCGAAATAGTAATTTCTGCTACTTGCTGTTTAGGATCTGTGAGTTTAAGTGTTCCGCTGATGCTGCGATCTAAGAGCAATGAGAGAAGTCGCGGAAACTCGTAGCCATGGATACTTGTCGTACTCTCGATGATTTGGAGTCTTTGACCTGCAGACAGATCCGGACTTGTGATAGCGCTTGTGAACGGATCAAAAACCTCATCGATGAGGTGATCAAGAGCCCCTTCAAGTTTAGCGATCAAATCTTGAGCTTGGAATGGTTTTTCAAGAAACGCAGTGGCCCCGGTTCGGGATGTGTTTTCTTTTATAAATGCTTTGTCTCGAAAAATACCGCTCATGAGGATGAGTGTAAACTGATCTCCTGCGAGTTGTCGTAACTGCAAAGCGAGGTCTATTCCTGAAACTCTAGGAAGCAAACAGTCGATGACATAAGCATTGGCAAAATGAAGCTTAGCAGACGAGAGTGCGTCTTCTGGTTTACGAAACCACTGGCACTGAAAGCCCTTGCCCCGAATGACTTCCTGGAGCCCTTGGCCAAAATTGATATCATCTTCGACGATGACGATTTTAAGCTCACCTTTTTCCACTTCTGATCGATGCTCCTTGTGTACTTTATCGGCAGAAGAGGGGTTTACGACTAGTTAAGTAGAGGCTGTCTCTTGACCTTAGGCGACGCGATATCGAATTGAGTTGGTTGCGACGATTTGATAGTCTCATAGCAATAAAAAAGCCTGCAGCAAGGCATCTCAGGCCCGCCTTAAGTCGAGAAGGTCAAGCTTCGGAAGGGCTGATTACTAACCCACTAAATCTAAGGAGGATTTATGAGTTCACCGATCAAAACATCAGACACAGGATTTGAAAACGACGTACTAAAGTCAAGCGTTCCAGTGCTTGTGGATTTTTGGGCAGAGTGGTGTGGCCCCTGCCGAGCCATAGCGCCAAAACTAGAAGAGATCGCCACCGAGCTAGGTGGTAAGGCAGTCATCGCTAAGCTGAACGTTGACGAAAACCCAGGAGCTCCGGCGAAATATCACGTCCGCGGTATTCCGACTTTGATTTTATTTAAAGACGGCAACGTTGTAGACCAAATCGTCGGAAACCACCCTAAAGAAGATATTAAAGCTTTGTTAGAAAAATACATGTAGTGACTTCGGGATTCTTGCCGCGCGTAGCCTCACGTGCGGCATCCGTGGAAATGTGGATGCACCAATTAGGCATTTACACATGTGTTTCAAGCAAGGTGTTCGCTTCTTGACAGACAAAACAGTTGGTCACTTCCTTAGCTCTTGGACGTGCAGGTTAAAACAAATACTTCTTTAGAGAGATATTAGAAAGTATTCCCAGAGCTGTCATCGTCGAAAGCATGCTCGAGCCACCGTACGAGAGCAGGGGAAGGGGTATTCCCACGATAGGCAGTATGCCAATCACCATTCCAATATTAATACAGAAATGCCAAAAAACCATTGCAGCGGTACCTACTGCCAATAAAGTTCCCAGTTTGTTCTTAGCTTGCGTAGCAATTCTAAGTGCGAGAACAAGTAACAAGATAAAAAGAACGACCGTCGTTAGGCTTCCAACGAAACCGTGCTCTTCACTCAGCACGCTGTAGATGAAGTCTGTGTGACGCTCAGGTAGAAACTCTAACTGAGATTGAGTACCTTGGCGAAAACCTTTACCTAACACGCGGCCGCTACCAACCGCAATTCGAGATTGAATACTATTGTATCCAGCGCCTCGAGGATCTCGGCCCGGATCTAAAAACGTGAGAACGCGATTCTTTTGATAGTCTCTCAGAGCAAAATTCCAAGCAATTGGAAGCGTTACGGAGATAAGTGCGACCACGGTGACTAAAACTCTCAGTCGAACCTTTACAAAATAAATCAGCGAACCGGCAATGAGAGCAAGCATCATCGCAGTCCCAAGATCAGGCTGAGTTACGGTCAAGGCAAAAGGAAGGATCGTGACTCCGATCGGAACAAGTAGATCCTTAAAGTCCAAACCATTCGGCTGGGATTTGCGCGCAAGAATAGTACTTAAAATAAAAATAATCGAAAGTTTCGCCGTTTCAGAAGGTTGAAACTTAAAAAAACCAAAGTTGATCCATCGCTGGGCCCCCAATGAAATGTGTCCAAAAGCAGAAACATAAGCCAAAGATGCTATATTAAAAATATAGAATGGGATGGATAGCCTGGAGATAGTTTGGTAGTCGACGAAAGTCATGACAAAAAAAGAAGTCCATCCAAGAGCAACCCAAATGCACTGATTCAAGAAAGTTCTATCAATATCAATGGAGCCTGCCGAGTGAGTTGCGCTAAATAGGTTAATAAGACCAACCAAGTGCAGTGCCAGAATTACTAAAATAAGATTTTGATCTAAACGCTTAAAAAGCGTGCGTCGCTCGACTTGGATTTCCATGAGAGTTTAGTCTCCATTCTGTAAATCAAGGCCCGGCTCGTTAGTTCGGGTCAAAGGTTCTGGCTCGCTAATGCTGGCGGGGCGCACGCCCATCTTAAGGTTTTTTTCATTGAGGATGCGCGGGTAATGTTTCTTAAAGTAGGAATAAAGTATTTCACGCGCAATGGGAGCCGCTCCGCCGCCTCCGGAGCAAGAGTGTAATGCCAGCACCGCTGTTACGATGAGCGGTTTTTCTGCAGGAGCATAGGCGACAAACCAACCATGATGTCGTTGGTTGAAGGGTTTTTCGCTACAAGTTGCGTAAACCTGATCTTTAGAAAGTGTGAAAAGTTGCGCTGTTCCGGATTTTCCTGCCGCTAAAAACTCTTTAGAAAATTGAGACCTACGACCCGTCCCGTGACTTCCATTAACGACCGCCTTTAGCCCCTCTAAAACAAGTTTGAAAGATTTTGGTGAAATCGTTAGCTGCTCAGCCTCTCCGGTTTGCAAGTTTGCAACAAGCTCTGGGCCTATCTCTTTGACCACCTGTCCGTCTGAAGCGATCATTTGTTTTAATAAAAGCGGGCGATAGATAAGCCCACTTGTGGCAACTCCCCCAACGGCGACGGCAAGCTGCAGCGGAGTTGTCAGCACAAATCCTTGTCCAATAGCATTGCTCAAGTTCTCGCCGGGTTGCCACTCTTCTCCATAAGCATTGCGCTTCCATGCTTCGGTTGGCATAAGTCCATTTTCTTCATTAAAGAGGCGAATTCCTGTTCGTCTTCCTATGCCAAATGCTTTTGCATACTTCGCAATTCTGTCGATACCTAATTCGATTCCCACCTTGTAAAAAAACACATTACAAGAGCGCTCCAGCGCTTGAAGGAGATTAACGCGGCCGTGACCGTGCTTGGAATGACAGGCGTACCTTCTTCGTCCAAAGCTTAGATACCCTGGGCAAAAGTGGGTGGTGTGTTCATTGATCACTTTTTCTTCAAGCCCTGCCAGAGCGACAAGAGCCTTAAAGGTTGAGCCTGGCGGATAATGATCTTGGATTACTTTGTTTCTAAGAGGCTTTAATGTATCGAAAACGAGCCCTCGCCAAGTTTTCGGATCAAAACCTGTGGAAAATCCATTTGGATCAAAAGAAGGTTGATTGACCCAGGCAAGCACTTCGCCGTTGTTAGGATCAAGTGCTACCGCGGCTCCAATCCGTTCTAGGTCTCGAAAAGCTTTGTAAGTAGCTTCCTGAATATCCTTATCTACAGTCAGCCGGAGAGTTTGGCCCGGAGTCGCCTCCACCGTTTGACTAAAAGAGGTAATGAAATTTGGACCTTCAGAGGCAACTTCACGGCCATGGGCATCAACTTGAACAAAAGAAAAACCATCTTTGCCCCTTAGCTCTCGATCATAAAACTTTTCAATGCCACTTTTACCAATGAGATCACCCTGTCTGAGTTGATCGCTTTCGATGAGATGCTCATTTACTTTTTGCAATTCGTCGCGATCAATTTCTGCGACATAACCGAAAAGCTGAGCTCCATTTTCTCGCAGCAGATATGTGCGTTTTATAGACATGTCAATAGCAAGACCCGGATGGTCTAAGCGGAGTCGTTCAATGCGAGCTACTTCATCACGTTCAAGGTTCTCTTTGATTGCAACCGGCTTAAATGTTCCATTCTGGCGACGACTCTTCTTCACATCGCTGACTATAGTTTCAGCGGAAATTCCTAGAATAGGTGCAATGGCTTGAGCAGTCTCCTCTAGCTTTGTTGCATATTGGGGGGTGATGGTTGCACTAAAGCCGGGGTGATTGTCGACAAGAACGTTGCCGTCCCTGTCAAGAATCATTCCGCGGGGGGCAGGGTTCTTTACCTCTTTGATTCGGTTTTTTTCGGAGAACACACGAAGCTCTGTGCCCTTAATGATTTGCAAATACCAAAGGCGAGAGAAAAAAAGTATAGAAGTCGCGGCCAACACGAAATACATGAACTTGAACCGCGGGTAATATTCTTTAACCTCTTCAGGATCGTTAAGATAATCACTCATACAATTTCACTGCTGGGTCTAATGAGATCACCACAATGTGACCTCTGATTCATTAATCTCGGGTTGATCAAATAACTCATCTACAAATCGATAGAGTGGGTAGAGCGCAACCCCCAATGGCAAAATAAGGACACTTTCAAGAATCATTCGAAGTAGCGAGACCCTTTCGATACCGTTAACCTCAATGAGGGTTGAGATTCCCCAAAGAGACAAGACGTAGAATGGCATTGCTAGTGAACAAATCAAAAGAAAATAGTTCAGACGGTTCCAAAATAATCTTCGTCTTAAAAACTGAGTAGTAAAGGAAACGATCAGAAGTGGCCCGGCGACGAGACCCCACGGGAGCCAGCTAAAGCTTGCAAGCAAAAAACTGAGGCAATAAATGTAGACCGTTGATCGTACTGCCGAACGGTAAATAGAAAAATATACAATCGACGTGAGGGCAATCAAGGGGATGGTGGGAGTTCCCAGAACAGAGGGCCACAATGCGCTTTGCATCCCGGCCAGGAGCCACTGAATAATTAAGTGCCCAACTAAAGACAAGATTTTCTTTTGACTCGGTTTTACACTCATTCTTTCGTTACCACTGGGGACTCAAGGGGGCGGCTCTCGGCTGAAGGATGGCGATTCAGTTCGGTGAGAGCAAAAGGAATTTTCACTTTAGAGTTCACGGCAAACAAATCCGCGTTTTTCAAATCTCTGAGTACAAAAATTTCCTCAAGTCGTGAAGGATCAACTATAGGCTGAACCTCTACTTTTTGGGTTATTCCGTAAGCGCGTTTGGAGACAGAAGTTACAAGACCAATTGGGTAACCCATCGGAAAAATCTGATCTAATCCGCTCGTTATTATGAGGTCACCCACCCTTACGTCATCTGTACGCTGAAGATACTTGAGTATGCAGCCTTCGGAGCTTGAGCGGCCTTCGATGATTCCTCTAGCCCGAGACCTTTGAACGCGCGCATCAATTACTGAGTATCTATCTGTTAAAAGTAGGACGGTTGCGGAGTTGCCGGTCGCTTCTACAACGGTTCCTACGACTCCGTAGGGCGAAATAACGGCTTGACCCTTTCGCACTCCGTCGGTTTCGCCGCGTCCAATGCGCAAAGTGCTTTGCGCTTGGGAAAACAAATCGATGCCGATGATCTTGGCAACCAGTAAGTCGGCCTTGGTTTGAGCTCTAAATCCGAGCATGTGTTCTAATCGTTCAGATTTTCGACTGACTTCTTCGTAGTCGGTGAGCCTAGCGCGTAGCTCATTTACCTCTTCGCTAAGGGCTCTGTTTTCCTTTTTTATCTCGATCAAATGAACATAGGTCCTCGCAGTCTCCTGCACCATCAATCGAAACGAGGCAAACAGATCCTGAATCTCAGTTCCGGCTACCTTAAAAGGAACCAAGAACCAAAGAGTTTCACCTTTTTCTCGCTGAAGATTAATTGATACAAGTGGAAGAGCTATCACAATTCCAATAAGAAGAATCTTACGAATATCAAAGCGAACCATCTTTATTCCCGCCTGTCTTGTTTAAAGCCTACTAGACAATTCTGACGAACTCCACATTCTCCTTGAAAAAAAGTTCAAAAAAAGTTGGAATGGCCGCTTGTGAAACTTTGAGAGGTGCAAAATGTTCGATGAGTTAAAAAAACGGGCAAATAGAAAAAGCATTGTCGCTTACGTGATATTCGGGGCTATTACCCTTGTTTTCATTTTTTTTGGCTACCAAACATTTAATCCCAACGTGGCGGGATATGCTGCACGGGTTAATCGGACGGTTATTTCGGTAGCAGAATACAACGAAGCATTTCAAAGACTGAGCAAGTTCTACAGTCAAATTTTTCAGGGGCAAAGCTTTGGGGAAGAGATGGAGTCGCGCATACGAAAAACGGCTCTTGATCAATTGGTTTCACGAGAAATTGTGGCGCAAGGCGCTGCCGATATGGGACTGCTGGTTCCTGTCGTCGAGATACAAAAATACATTATTGATGTTCCCGTGTTTCAAGAAGAAGGTAAATTTCGCAGAGACTATTATTCGATGTTTCTTGAGCAAAGGCATATGTCTGCCGCCCAGTTTGAGCGGCAAATAGAAAAAGACCTTCTTATCGATAGACTACGTAAAATAACGGCCTTGGGTTTGACGCCGCCAGAGCCCATGGTGCAGCGCAAGCTGGCAGAAGAAAGTCAAAAGGCAGATCTCGATTTTGTTAAAATCTCTGAGTCAGAGTTCAATTCGAAGCCCAGCAGTCAAGAAGTTAGCTCATGGCTTGCAAACCCAGAGAACCTAAGCTCTTCGCAGAACTATTTCGAGCAAAATAAGCCAGAGTTCTCCTCGGAGGAGCAGATCAAGGCCCGACACATATTGATTAAGTTTGACGCAAACAATTCCCAATCAAAAGATGTGGCTCGAAAGCAAATCGATGAGATACACCCGCGCGCCGTTGGCGAAAACTTCGAGGCACTCGCAAAGGAGTTTAGTCAGGATGTGGGCTCAAAAGAGCAGGGTGGCGATTTGGGTTATTTTGGCCAAGGACGCATGGTACCCGAATTTGAAAAGGTTGCCTTTTCTCTTAAGCCTGGGCAAGTGAGTGAGCCAGTCGAAACACAGTTTGGATTTCATATTATTAAAGTCGAAGATAAAAAACCAAGCCAGGTTTCTAATTTCGACGATGTAAAGACGAAGATTGCAGAGAAGATTTTGGCGGAAACCAAGCGGAAAACTGTCATTGAAGAGCTCCAGGCAGCCTTGAGTAAATCTCAATCTGTTGAGCCGCTATTAAAAAAGCACGGTCTGAAGTGGGAGTCTACGGGGGAGTTCTCGTTAGATGCAGATTTTATCCCTAAACTGGGCGCCTTCGATACCCTCTTTGAAGCTGTTTACTCACTCAAGAAACCGTCGGAAATCTTTCCGAAAGTCATACTTGATGCCAAAGCCCACTATGTTTTAAAGCTAAAGAGTCTTAAAACTGACAAAGAGCGAGCGGGGCAAAGTGAGGCGCAAGTTAAAAGCCGCTTGGCGCAAGAGTACTCGACCCAGTTTTTGGAAAAATGGGGAAGCGAGTTAGAAACAAAGGGCAAAGTGCAAATCAATCCAGCTCTAGGGATGATGTAGTATCCTCCACGCGTGTTTAATTTTTTAAGTATAGAGTTTTTTTTTCTAGGACTTATTGCAGCTGTTGCCGGATCGGCAATGGGACTAGGGGGCGGTTTCATTATTCTGCCCTATTTATTGTGGCGATTTCCGTTTATTAAGCCGGCGGAGGCGGTGGTTGTATCGCTCTCCGGAGTCTTTACTACAAATTTTCTTGCTACCTGGATTCATGTTAGGAAAAGGACAATTTCATTGCGCGAAGTTTACTGGATCGCGCCTTTAGGAATTTTGGGTGCAGTCTTAGCAAGTCCTATACCTGGCCTGATGAGCCGAGGGCAGTTTGAGTGGGCCTATTTTGCTATAGTGTTAGCCCTGCTTCTTAGAACAGTTTGGGCTGTACGGCCCTCATCTCAGAGTAAAGCCTCGAGTAATAGCGAAATCAAAAAATCTCCTTTGAGCCTAAGGCGAACCATTTGGCCGATGGTGCCTATTGTGTCGGCCTTCGCAGCGGCGTTTGGCGTGGGAGGGGGAATAATTTTGATGCCCCTACTTCTGAGCAATCGCTTCGGACTAACGACCGCTCACGCTGCAGCGCTTTCTGCAATTATTCAGTTGTTCGGGACAGGAAGTGCTTTGTTTTCGAGATTTGACCTCATTCGAGTTTTGATAGGCTCCGTGCTATCTATAGCTCTTGGAGTCCTGGCGGGAGTACCTCTAGGGATTCGAGTGTCTCATCGGCTGCCACGCCGCACGGCAAAGCTGATTTTGATACTTGTTTTATCTCTTATAGCGACACAGATTTTTTTTCGTAAAACCTTTTAGTCTTGCCCATTTAGGTTGGTATTGCGTCAAGTCATTAGACATGTTTCACGTGTTATATCGATATGTTATGCGGCATCCCTCTTGCAGTACTTTAGTCTGAGAGGTAAAATTGATGAAGCACGGGGTACTGCTTAAAGCCTTTAATGTCGCGTGGAGGAACTATGAAGCGAAATCGTAAGATTCTGCTTCACCTTCGGCGCTGTCATGTCTGTGGGGCTGTGACCGAGAGTGAGAGCAAGATTGAGAAATGTCATTCGTGTGGAAAGGCCTTTGCGCCCTTTTTCTACTACGATGATTCGGCGAAACCGTTGTTGTCAGACAATGGGTTTCGTCCAAACTTTGGCTCGTCAGCCTTTCCTCCGCTGTATGGTTTGACGGCCTATTGGGAAGTTTCTGGGGCTGAAGGATTGGGCGATACAGATAGCTGATCAAACGATGAGTGAATGAAAACAGGCTTAAAATAAAAGGCGCACGCTGCCGAATGCATTCTCCTTGCTGGGCCTCTCTAAAAAGTTGGGCTACACAGGAACTGGCAATAGGCGTTGCCGCCTATGTAAAGGGCGGTATAAGCTTATTTTCATTGTGGCCCATAGCAAGCTAAGTCATCACATCAAGTTAGAAGACATTTATGCAGCACGCGAAGTGTTAAAGGGAGTCGTTCACATGACACCCTTATTTTTTTCTCAAAGTTGCACTGACCGGGCAGGAAATCGCATCTTTTTAAAGGGCGAGAATGAACAAAGGACCGGCAGCTTTAAGATTAGGGGAGCTTTCAACAAGATTCATCATCTTACTAAGAAAGAACGTGAATCAGGTGTTGTAGCGTCGAGTGCTGGTAACCACGCTCAGGGTGTAGCGCTTGCCGGTAGAGAACAAAATGTTGGAGTAACTGTGGTGATGCCGACGACAGCGCCACTCGTGAAAGTTGAAGCGACGAAATCTTATGGCGCTGAAGTGATTTTGCATGGAGCGCTTTACGATGATGCTTATGAGAAAGCTCGCGAAATAGAACGGTTAACAGGTAAAACATTTGTTCACCCGTACGATGATCCCTATGTCATTGCTGGTCAGGGAACTGTCGCATTGGAACTACTTGATCAAAATCCCAACCTCGATACGGTAGTCGTTTGCGTAGGAGGCGGAGGTCTCATCTCCGGGATAGCCGTTGCCCTGAAAAGTCTTAAGCCTTCGATAAAAGTATTTGGTGTTCAGGCTCAGGCAGCTCCCAGTCTTTACGAGTCATTCAAGCGCAAGTCACTTTTTCGAGTCGATCAACCAATCAAGACAATAGCTGATGGTGTGGCAGTTAAGAATCCCAGTGAGACAATTTTGAAAAATTATCTTCTTGGCTATGTCGATGATTTCTGTACGGTGACTGAAGATGAAATTGCAGACGCGATTGTGTTTGTTATGGAGCGGGCCAAGTCTGTTGTGGAAGGATCGGGAGTTTTGGGACTAGCTGCCGTTTTGAACGGACATCTGAAGCTCGGTAAGGAAACAGCAATCGTGCTCAGTGGTGGTAATATTGATCTTAAAATCATTTCGCGAGTGATTGACCGAGGACTTAAGAAAACAGGGCGTTTGGCTCGCATTAGGGTAGCCGTTGAAGACAAACCCGGAATATTAGCTGACGTAGCAGGTATCATTGCCGGTGGTCAGGCTAACGTGCTCGAAGTTTTTCACAATAGGAATCAAGAGGGGTTGTTCTTGCAAGAGACCTCGATCGAATTTGTCGTTGAGACTAACTCACATGAGCATGTCGATCGCATCAAGCAAGTGCTCTGTGCCGCTGGCCATAGAATTTACTGAAAACATAGAGAATCGATACCTGGGCGATGTCTTTTTTGTCGATGGGGAACAAACATACGCCCCACTCAATGCGGGCATTGTTCCGGATGATTTCGGAATGCTCAGCTGGGAAGAAGGTAGAGAACAGGGTCGTTACAAGGGACTATCCCAAGCCTCCACCGCCGCCAGATGCGATAGTGATGAGCGAGCCTGCTGGAAGCCTTCGACGTTCAAGGTTTGTAAAACTGCGGCGTTGTTCTCCCGGGGCTTCTACCATAAAGTTCGATGGGCTCCCTGCTCCGCCGCCTTCAATTCCGAAGGCAGCAATATTAGGGATGGGCAACAAGGCTCCAACTAAGCATTCTTTCTTGAGTTGATAAGCTTTAATAACCCCGGGATCTCCCGAGCGTTTGCCGCGTCCTATGCCTTCGGTGTTTTCCGACAATTTTTTTGGTTCAACCAAAGTAGAGCCTTGAATGTCATTCCAAGTTGGTAGCGGTGCCGGAAAGCCGTCGCGGGTCCATCTATCTCGGCTAGCGCCCTTTTGACGAGCACCTAAGCCGCCGGGCAGATAATCGAAGAAAGCCTCACCAGAATCATCTTGTACCAAAAGCGCCGTCCAACCGGCATGAGAGGCGGCACGTTTTTCTCCTGAAATCCAACTTCCAAATGATTGCACTATTGCAGATTGCAAGAGGGAGACTCCTTGGCTTGCACCTAAAAAGCTGTTCTTAGGTTTCATCTGCGAAACCCAACATCTTGGATGGGTCATAACCTCGAGCATAGAAACAGTGGCATGATTGTAAGGAACGCTTTTACCGGTAAAAACCTGAACGGATCGATACAGCGCTCCCAAAAGAGTGTTCGGTGAAATCTGCATCAAATCAGATTGGGGGGTTTTTGAAAAATCAAAGAGCAGACCGCTTTCTGATTTGTGAACATGAAAATCGAGAAGCAGGTCATTGTTTTCCGAACGGACGACCTGATGAACTTCTCCGTCAGGCCAATCGGCCAACTTTCGCTGAAACAATTGTCGGCCTAGCTCTAGAAGAGATTCAATGGCGTCTTTTGTGAGCTTCGATCCGGGCAAAGAGAAAACTTTCTGCAGGTGGCGGCTTACGTCGAAGCACTTTTGAATGCCGGATTCCAAGCTACTCATGAGATTCGACGTTGCAAGAGGGTGACTAGCTATGGCCGATAGGATATTTTTGTCGACTTGGTACCTCTGGGCCAAAGGCGTAGGTGGGATCTGAAGAACCTGAACATCTGCATTTTCAAAATTCCAATTGATGCATCCCCACTGAGCCATCGGCATCAAAAATTGTCTATGAACAAAGTAGGCGGCTTCGTTGATAGGGGTTACATAAGTAATGGCATTGTGTGAGGGCCCGGCCATAAATGGATCGTTCGATATGACAACGGTGCCAGGCTCTTTAGCAAAATATTGAAACAAGTTTACAGCAGCAATCGAGAGCGTTCCCAAATCGGCACCTGACTGGGCACTGCTGTATATTGTTCGCCCTGAGAGGTCACATATGGCCCAATTATTCAGCTCAAAATGGGGGCCTATCTCTTTAACTGTTTTGAGAAAAAGCTGTGAATTAAAACTCATTAGGTTCGCCCGCAAAGTAAATGCCCCTGCTGTCAATACTTTCAGATGATCTCAGCAAGAGTTCTGAAAGAAAGAGATCTTCAGAAGTTTGAGGTAGATCGATAGCAGTCTTTAAAAGAGAAGCAAACGGGCCAAACATTTGCTTGATTGAGCTGACTGCAGAAGGCTGAAAGTCTCTTTCCAATTCTTCTCGGAGCAAACTTTTAAAATTTAAATCTTTGCCAGCAGTGTTAGCAATTCTTCTTTCAAACGTCGAAAAAAAGTTTTCTATACGCTGAGAATTATCAGCGTCAAAATTATCAAAAATATCCAGTTTTGAATCTGCCAAGTAAAGTAGCACGTCTATTACAGTGGGGATGTGACTTTTGCCAAAAGCCATAGGCCCAGGTTCGAGTCCCAAACTTTCTTCGGTGGATTCCACGAAAAAAAATTCCCCGGCTCGGATCTCCTGGGTAGGTTGAAGGAGGAGTCTCCATTGTGAAGGGCCATTTTTTTCTGAAAGCCATCTTTCTAATAAGCTATCTTCTAGTACAAACGGAACTGGAATGAACCGCTCAAGACCCAAATAGGAACCGCTCTGCTTAGACGTCAACAAGGAATGGTAAGCCTTCATGGGGTGTACTTCGTAGAAGCTTTTCGGCTCATTCCATTTAAGTTCCGCAGAATCGCCCGTCGACCAAATCTCGCTAAAACTCTTTATCCAATCTTTTTTGTAATCGAAACAGTACGCGGCGAGAATACTTCTAAGAACCGCTTCCGAAGATTCTGCCGCTGAATAGCGAAACTTCCCATTGAGTTTATGTTGCAGCGAGTCCATTAGTTCAATGAGCTCTTCAGTCAATTCAGATTTGGGAACTAAAGCCACCCACGCTGCCTCTTGAGATCCGTGAGTGCCATGAGTTTCGAGAAGCTCAAACAAGCGCTCCTTTAGCGCTGTCACCGATGCACTCCAGTCTAAAACAAAGCTATTACCACACAACTCCTTCACGGCTCTCTGTGTTTTCGGTTGAAATAAAAGGTGAGGGTGCTCCAGGACTGGAGGAGTTAATAGGTTTACAGTAGAACCCCATCTTTTCTTAATAATGGACTCATCCAGGTCTGCGCTCCAAATGACTTGTGATAAAGGCTCAGCGCTTCTAAGGGCTCTAATTTGGTTGATCAGCTTCGATAGGGGATCCTTAGCAAGAAGGTGTCGCCCGCTTTGAGTTGTTCCGTCTGTTCCCTTAAGTGACCACTCAAGAGTTCCGGGGGTTAGAAAAAGGCCGAGTCGAGACATGGAATCTGACGTCTTACACTTAAGCGGCTTAGATAACAAATTGAAACTTTTATTTTTTGATAATTGCCAATGACATTGATTCTTGAACGCTAGCAGGCAAGTTGATAATTAAATAGAGTGATTGAAATACCAGACTACATTAAGAACTTGAAGCCCTACCAACCTGGGAAAGCCATTTCTGAAACACAGAAAGAGTTTGGCCTGTCTCAGGTGATAAAACTTGCTAGCAATGAAAATCCCATCGGTATAAGCGAAAAAGTACTAAAAGCTATGAGTGAAAAACTCAAAGACTCGTTTCGCTATCCGGAAGGTTCTCAAGGCGCAATGATTGACGCCCTCTCTAAAAAGTATCAGATCTCAGAAAGTCAGATTTGCCTGGGTAATGGCTCAAACGAACTCATTAATTTGCTCATTCAGTTGGCATGTCGCCCTGATGACAAGATTTTGACCTTTCAGTACGCCTTCGTTGCCTATAAGATTTCGGCGCAAACTTTTGGTATCCAAACTGACGAGGTTATCTGTCGAGACCGATTTGAAATGGACATGAATGATCTCTTGGGTGCTATAGGCGAAAAGCATAAGCTGATTTTTTTACCAAATCCTAACAATCCTACGGGGCGCACTATTCCTCAAGATAAGGTGAGAGAGTTTTTGGAGAAGATTGCGGGTCGACCCCTGCTCTTGGTTCTTGATGACGCCTATAGTGAATTTGCAGATGATCCATCAGCTTTAGATGCTTTCGCTATTCTCCGAGAGTTTCCAGAGAACGTCGTTGTGCTCAAGACATTTTCGAAAGTGTTCGGTTTAGCGGGGCTGCGAGTGGGAGCTCTGTTTGGAAACAAGAAAATAATCAACTACGTCCATCGCATTCGGAATCCGTTCAACACCAATATTTTTTGTGAATCGGCTTTACCGGTAGCTCTCTCAGATGTCGACTTTGTTAAACGTTCAAGAGACGTTGTCGTCTTCGGCAGAAATCAGTGGATGGAAGGCCTGCGCCGAATGGGACTGGATCCAATACAAAGCCAGGCAAATTTTATTCTTGTTGATTGTAAAGTCGATTGCGAAAAACTTCATATGGAGCTTTTAAAAAGAGGAGTTATCCTAAGACCTATGAAGCCGTACGGCCTCAACACTTATATGAGAATTAGCATTGGCACTAGGCAAGAAAACGAATTAGCAATCAAAGTAGTGGCGGATGTCTTAAAAGCAATTTGCGAAGAAAACTTATAGAAGAAAAGTAGAAATTTGTAAAATGAGAGAGAGAGCAAAAGTGATTACAATTGATGGCCCTGCAGCTTCTGGAAAATCCAGTGTGAGTCGAGACGTTGCGCGAAGTCTGGGATGGAGCTGGGTTTCAACGGGGATTTTTTATAGAGGTATGGCCTATATTGCTTTAAAAAAGTCGGTTCCATTGTCGGACATCGACGCTGTGGCTAGGCTACCGTTCGAAAAAGACTGGCAAGTAGAATTGACCGAACAGATGACACGATTTTTCTACAACGGAAACGATATCACTAGCGATTTGGAATCTAATGAAGTTGGTGAGATTGCTAGTCAAATTAGCCAAAATAAAAAATTCCGTCAGGCTCTCTTGGAGGCCCAGCGCCAGTGTGCCGAGGGTGTAGACGGATTGGTAGCTGAAGGTCGCGACTGTGGCTCAGTAGTTTTTCCGAGCGCTTTAGTGAAGATATTTCTGACGGCTTCGAGTGTGGACCGAGCGCAAAGAAGGGCTATTCAACAGGGTGTTGATGTCGAGCATGTGCAGGCGAGCAACGAGCGCAGAGATGCCAGAGACGAAAAAACTTTGAAATTGATTTCCCACCTACCTGAAGAGACGCACGTCATAGACACCAGCTCCATGACACTTGAGCAAGTCGTTGAAAAGGTTAAAGCGATTGCTGAAGGCAAAATAAAGTAGGTATTTGGCCTAGAGCATCTAAAGACGCTCTAGGCGCAGGGCTGCGTCTGTCGCTATCACGTACGACTTTGTCGTTTCCTTATCGATAAGCTCGTAGTAGATCCAACCGTCCGCTCTAAAATGCGGGAACAAAGCCAACTGACCTCTCTTAACCTTGGTCAATAGGCGTTTTTCGCCCGTAAGCAAATCTACTAAGTACACGTTGGACGAGTTTGAGGCGATGAGAGATAAGAGAGCAGGATCCGACTCTGAACTGAAACCCAACTCGGCATAATCTTGGCTCTCGATGTAATGATGGTAAACAACAAATCTGTCATCATAAGAGAAATTGGCTTTGCTGCCGTTGTAGCAAAGAGAGCCAATTTCTTGAAGTTCATAGTGACCCTCTTGCTCAATAAGTTGATTGATACGATAGCCGTTTTGGACTTTGGTGCCTTCAGAGAACCGAGCCGTTCTTGATATCAATAAACTGCCATTCGGACTAATCTGAAAATCTCCCAAAAAAGGCGTTTTGATCACTCTCGCGGGTCCGATTTGAAATCCGCTCCCAAGGTTCAACACTTTTGCGACTTGTAGAACGCTTGTAGAGGAAAAACTAGGTTTAGATTCCCTGGAGGGTTCCGTAGGTCCATCTGGGACGAAGTTACCAGTGGTTAGGTAATAGTCGCTTCCGCGGCTTGAAGAGCCCAAGCTCTGATAGTACCCCCATTTTTCCACAACGCATCTTTCGTCGTTCAAAAAAAGTCTTCTCGAAAGAGAATCCCGGGCGACGCCAAGAGGGCACATCGAAAGTTTGGTGGTTTTATCTTGGACAAATGTAAAAGCCGAGTTATCAGGCAGAAAGAAAGGGTCAAAATCTGACTCGATCCTCAGGTTAGGATCCTTCGCAGATTCGAGCATGCTTTTTAAATCTGTTATTCTCGCTTTCAAGTTTGCATCAACCAAAGAGTCATAACCGTCTGGAGTTGGATGAATGCCATACTTTGAAAGTCCGTAGCCAACAAAGCGCCCGTCAACAGAACTTCTCATCCAAAACTGGGTTTCAAAAGGAATGGAATAAACATGCCTCGTAGTTCCCACTTCCGGTGCCTCAAAGTTGCGATCTTTGAAAAAGTCCTTAGCAAGAGCGAATAGCTTGGGGTTGTCTGTGGGCGGCTCAAAACAATTTAGTGAATCAGACCCCCCTTGGCAGCCAAAAAAGGGTAGAAGGTTTTCTTGGTGGTAAGCCCTCCAACCAGTTAACTTGGAATCTGCGATTTTAAGCTTTAGCGACTCCGAAACATAGTGGCGACATTTGTTGGTCTGTTGATTTGAAGTTACCAATTCATCAAGGTACGGCATACCGCCTTGCACCCACTTAAGGAGTTCGTCGAATTCACCACTATTAAGCGGGTCGTTTCCGCTCGGGGGCATGACGATTGCGTCAGTGAAACTGGCGTGGTGACTTTGCCATTCGCTTTGAGAATAGGCATCTCTGAAAGCGTTTTTCACCTTTTTGTTATCCGTGCCGACGACTAAAAGGCCGAGCTCTGAAGCAGAAAAAGGTCCGTCGGTTCTTCCGTTTCTTAGGCAATTGATTTTTTGCGCGGGATCTGACGAAGAATTTTCTAAGCACAGTCGCCACTTCTCCTCTAAAAATCTTCCCCACGCGCGGATATCGTTTTTGCTGACTCCATGGCACGTGAGACATCGGGGATGAGCGCCTGGAACTTCTGCACTGATGGATTGTAAAACTCTTAGGGCCCTTCCGCGATCAAAGGGAGTAACTGCGTAGCTTCGCATCGAGAGGATTTGATAGGAATCAACAGGCGGCTGCATAGCGGATACAGAAAAAGTAGGCTCGGTCTGCCTACCTGTTGCTACTTGCTGTGGGTCCTGCAGCTGGCCCAGCAGATAAGCCATGGAAGACCAACCTGACTGAGATGCCTGTGAGGGAAGGGTAGGCGTCATCAAGACAGAAAGAGTGACGACTGCTCTAAAATAGCAATACGAGAAGCAAAACCTCATCACATTTTCCCATTTTGTATTCACCTTAGTTCCCCCATGTTCGGTCCAATAATTTTGTTGCGAACCATCTTTTGGTAAAAAAATCAGCTTGCTAGTTCGTTTTATTTTACACGTTGTTAATGAGCGTTTTATTGGGTAGACCGTCTACCGCATCTAAATCGAGGTATCCAGTAAAAAGGGAGTTGGGTAATAAATGCAGAGAGTATTTAAGGTATACCTTTTTCTGTGGCCGATTCACTTCAGCGCCGTGAATGCAATGGATATTGGGCCTCGCACCGTATTTGGAAAACCAAAAGTCATTGAGCGGCAAACTAAGGAACCCTTCCGTGAGAAATCAGAAGAGAGGCAATTCGCATGGAGGTTGGCTGCGGACCTATGGAATCAGCACTATGCTGCCTCTGAAAAATCATTGGCAATTCCTCAGTGGCAAGCATTTTATGACTCCGCCGAGATCAAAAGATTGTTTCGATTTCTTTACAATGATCTTTCAGATCGGAACCTTAACGATATGAACTTAGAGAAAATGATTAGCGCAGAGGAGTGGAATACCGAGGCTGTCGGCAGGGTTGCTTCATGGCCAGATTGGAGGCTTGAGAATTTGCTAAGATCACTTTACGTCGGTTTCAATATTGACGAACGAAGAGTTCGCGGTTTGGCAGGTGTATCAAAAGTGCTCACAAACGGGAAGGGGTTCACGAGTCTCATGTTTCACCTTAAAAACTGTCGAAACGGTTATCGTTGTAGTGAAGTGAACTTCGCGTCATCTTCGATTTGGGTAAAAGCAGCATGGAGGAGGATCGATGGCGAATCTACCTTCGCCCACTTCCCAACGAATCAACGCACGTTAATGTCTCTCAACCAAAGTGACACGTCCAATTGGCAAGATGTGCTGGAGTTTACTGAAATCCCGACTCCGGACAAAATTTTTACGGTTCAAACAGCAAGCGGCAGTCGATTTGCTTTGGTTGGTATGCATATCATGAGCAAAGTTCTTAAGGATTGGCTGTGGGTGACACTTTGGTGGTCGAATGAACCGGACAGTGATTTTGGTGCCGACCGGCCGCAATCCTTGCAGGAGAAATCAGTTCTAACAAATTACAAATTGTGCTCTGTCTCTACATTTGAACGCCTACCCCATGGCAGGGTCGCTAAGAGTCTAGAGCTGGCCAGTGATGAGGCGCATTCTTCATCTCTTGGCGCATCTTGGTGTTCAAACCCCTACATTGAACAAGGGGAACATAATGCTAAAACCAACTGTATTGGCTGTCACCAACATGCGGGGACAAAAGTAAAACAATCAGAAATCTTGGAAAATCTCGAAACTCTGGGATTACTGAGGAATAGGGAGGACTTTCCTAGTGATTATGTTTGGTCACTCGGTGGGCCGGCCGGCGGCCTCCTAGACGACATTGTCGGCGAGTTATAAGAGCGCATTCCGATCGAATTTGATAGGAGGCAGCAGCGCCTATCTGGGCCGTAAAAACCAAATACTCTGCCTCTTTAAAAGAGAAAGCCTGTTTGATTGAGCCGTCCCCGTCTTTTATCATTTCTCTTTGACATCTAATGACTTAGGTCTATAACGATCTCTCCATCTCCCGTGTTGGTTCGTTTACCAAATGGGAGGGGTGCGCGTTGGTCCCGGCAAGCGGATCCGCAGTTAGGAGAACATTGTGAATGCCTAATCAGCCTAAAACAAATCGTAGTCGAACGGAGGATAGAATGCGTGCAGTGATTGCTGCCTTGGATGCAGAAGACAACAAAATTGAGTCAAATCCCGGAGGGCTTCCGGCTTACCAAGGGAAGGAATCTTTTTCAGAGCTGTTTGAGAGCTCGCAGAAAAAGCAACAGTTTGCACCTGGTGACGTCGTATCCGGAAAAATCGTTGAGATTCAAAAGGACTATGTACTCGTAGACATCAATTACAAATCTGAGGGTCTTATCCCTATAAATGAATTCAACACAATTGATCCAGAGCAAGCCCCTAAAGCAGGGCAGGTTCTTGATGTCTATATCGAAAGGGCTGAGAACGAGAATGGCATGGTTGTTCTTTCTAAAGACAAAGCCGACATGCTCAAAGCTTGGAGTGATATCTCTAAGGCTGTTGAGAGCGAAGAGGTTGTTGAAGGAACGGTAACAGCAAAAGTCAAAGGTGGGCTGAACGTCGACATCGGCGTCAAAGCATTTCTACCGGGCAGTCAAATCGATATTAGGCCAGTGAGAAACCTTGACGTCTTTATTGGTAAAAAGCTTCGTTTCCGAGTTATTAAGTTTAATAAAAAACGCGGTAACATTGTACTTTCCAGAAGAGCACTTCTTGAAGAAGAGCGAGAGAGCCTTAAGACTCAGACATTGGATGCGATCAAGGAAGGCTCCATTGTTAAAGGCGTTGTTAAAAATATCACCGATTACGGAGCGTTCATTGACCTTGGAGGTATGGACGGGCTTCTGCACATCACCGATATGAGTTGGGGCCGCGTAAAGCATCCTTCAGAGATATTAACGGTGGGACAAGAACTTGAAGTGAAAGTGCTGAAATATGACAACGAGAAAGAGCGTGTGAGTCTAGGACTTAAGCAGATGCAGGCGGATCCGTGGGAAAGCGCCATTCAAACTTACACTGTTGGAACTAAGACTACGGGTAAAGTTGTTAGCCTTACTGACTATGGCGCATTTGTCGAACTTGGCGACGGTGTTGAAGGTTTGATTCACGTGAGCGAAATGAGCTGGACAAAGCGTGTGAAGCATCCCTCTCAGTTAATCAATGTTGGCGATGAAGTGAATGTACAAGTTTTGGATGTTGATGCGAACAATCGTCGTATCAGCTTAGGTATGAAACAACTAGAGGCTAATCCTTGGATTGAGTTGAAAGAGACTTATCCACCAGGAACAATCATTGAAGGTGAGATTAAGTCTATTACCGATTTCGGTATCTTTGTAAGTATCGAAGATGGTATCGACGGACTCGTGCATGTATCTGATTTTTCTTGGACAAAGAGGATCAACCATCCTTCAGAAGTTTACCAAAAAGGTGATCGCGTTAGAGCAGTTGTATTGGGTGTCGATATCGAGAACGAAAGATTTAGTTTGGGCCTTAAGCAATTAGAGTCTGATCCTTGGTCACAAATTGATTCTAAATATTCAATTGGATCTCAACACCAAGTGAAAGTTGCGAGAATAGCTGATTTTGGTGTTTTTGTTGAGCTTGAACCCGAGATTGAAGGCTTGATCCACATTAGTGAACTGACTAAGCAGCGTGTAGAGAGTGCCGAAGCTTTTTGTAAGCCGGGCGACGCCCTACTTGCTGAGGTGGTAACGATTGACAAGGATGCACGCAAGATCGGTTTGAGTGCGAAGCTTGTTGAGCTAAGAAATGAAAAGGCTGATGTGAAAGACTATGTTAAGAAGGCGACTTCATCTTCAAAGACTTCTTTGGGAGACTTGTTTGGTGACGCTCTAAAAGGGGCAACACAGTCTGGCTCGAACTCAGGTGACGAGGCATAAGTTGATGCGTTTTTTGGGTAGACTGCTTTCACTTATCGCTATTGGGATAGTGATAGCTTTTTTGTTTTCCGTGGGATCTGCCATAGTTGCGATATCTGGAATGTCGCAGTTGGAGTCGACCCCTCCTGCAAATTCAATTCTTGTTCTAGATATGAACGGTATCATCCTCGATGGTGAGCCGTTCTTAACTGACCTTCGAAAATTCCGGGAGGATCCGAATATCAAGGGAGTTCTTGTAAGAATTAACTCTCCGGGAGGAGTGGTTGGGGCAAGCCAAGAGCTCTACGCAGAACTCAAGCGAACAAAAGAAGAATTCGCAAAACCAGTTGTGGCTAGTTGCAACTCACTAGCTGCGAGTGGAGCATTTTATGCGGCAATGGGTGCTGACAAAATTGTCGTAAACCCAGGTACGCTGTTGGGCTCAATCGGTGTAATCATCGAGTTCGCAAATCTTGAAAGGCTCTATGATTGGGCGAAGATCGAACGATATGCGCTTAAGACGGGAACTTATAAAGATGCGGGCGCCGAATACAAAAAACTAACTGACCAAGAAAAACAGATGTTCCAAGGCACCTTGGATGAAGTGCTTGCTCAGTTCGTATCTGCTATAGCAACTGGTCGCAAAATGGACGAAGAAAAAGTGAGAACATACGCCGATGGGCGTATTTTTACCGGAAAATGGGCCGTTGATGAAGGTTTTGCGGATAAGACGGGAACATTTACTGATGCCCTCAGAGAGCTCAAACTGCTTGCCGGTATTGAAGACTCTGCAAAGCCACATTTGTTTTATCCACCAGAAAAAAATCCAGGAGTTCTAAAAATCCTCGGGTTGAGTCCAGGCTCCGAATCTTCACTGAGCGAAAATATCAGGCTAAGCGCCCAGCTCTTCGGGCGACCATTGTTTATTATGTCGGGGCAGTTTCCTATAGGAAAGTAAGTGAGAGTGCATGGCTAAAGACGACGACGGCGGCAGAAATTGGATCGAATCGTTAAACTGGCCAGGACTAAAGAATGTACTCTTTCGCCCAGACCGCTACAACTATGTGAAAAAAGTCTTCCCAACAACTGAATGTGTTTTTTGTGTTGCAGCCCAAGATGCTCCGAAGTTTGAAAATTTGGTAGTTCATCGCAGTGAATATTCTCTTATTGTGATTAACAAGTATCCTTACAACTCGGGGCACCTATTGGTAATGCCTCGAGCACACATCGGAGGCTTGTTGAAGTTAGATACTCGCCAATATACAGATCTACACGAGTGCCTGCGGCTTGCCCTGCGCGCCGTTGAAGAGGTGTATGAACCTCAGGCGGTAAATATCGGTATGAATCATGGCAAGGTTGCTGGGGCGGGGATTCCAGAACACTTGCATTATCACCTTGTACCGAGATGGGGAGGGGATACAAATTTCTTTCCTCTGATTGCCGGAACAAAAGTAGTAGTGGAGAATTTAGATACATCCTATGCGCGGTTGAAGTCCTGGTTCAGCGAGAACCTCGACGAAGGTACGGTAACAAGGTAGTTCAAGAGGTAGCACAGTTTGTTTAAAGATTTTGAAATTGATCATATTGGGGTTGCTGTTCGAAGCTTAGAAGAAGGCTTTAAGCTTTACGGTTTAATGGGATTTGATGAGATGTATACTGAGGTGGTCCCCTCAGAAAAGGTAAAGGTTGGATTTATCGAATTTGCAAATGGGGCGCGGGTGGAATTACTCGAGCCAATATCAGATGATTCGGTAATTGCAAAATTCCTAAAAAAAAGAGGGCCGGGCTTTCACCACATCTGTTACAGAGTGAAGGATATTGAGGTGGTTATGAAGGCTCTCAGCGATCAAGGAGTTCGAATGATAGATTCGAAACCACGCATTGGTGCTCACAATTGCAAGGTGGCATTTGTGCATCCCTCATCGGCTAGCGGCATGTTGGTAGAGCTTAGTCAGAAGGTAGGAAGCTAGTGGGCTTTAGAGGATCAATGGGCGGTACGCCCGCAAGCATCCCTTTTACTCCGATGGTCAAACGACTTGTGATCATTAACGTGGCCATCTGGTTGATTTGTCAGGTGATTTTGGAGCAGTTCGTTTTAGACAAGCCCTTTATTACTTTAAACTTCGGTTTAGTGCCCGTGTTTGTGCTCGAGAAGTTTTATATTTGGCAAATAGTTACCTATATGTTTTTGCACTCACTTAATCCAATGCACATTTTGTTTAATATGCTGATGCTGTGGTGGATGGGAAGCGAACTCGAAACACGCTGGGGTTCAAAATTTTTTCTATTGTACTATTTCGTTTGCGGTATCGGGGCAGGGGTTATTTATTCTATCATTGCTTTGGCCGTAGTCCTTCTGGGAGGAGGAGCAAGCGCCTTAATTGTACCCGTGATTGGTGCTTCTGGCGCACTGTTCGGTCTTTTACTCGCTTACGGTGTCCTTTTTGGCGAGCGTATTGTGTATTTTATGTTCGTCTTTCCGATGCGGGCAAAATACTTTGTAATAATTCTGGGTGCAGTTGAACTGCTCTTTTTAATTAACAATGGTGTAGGCAATTCTGGAGTGGCAAACCTGGCTCATTTGGGTGGATTGGTGACCGGTTATTTATTTATGATTTTCTGGACAAGGTGGCAAAGAAAACGTCGGGTTAAAAGCGGCGCGAGCAAATCGGCTGGGCACCTTGAGCTCATAGTTAATAATGAACGGAAAAACAATAATGGTTCCAGAGACCCGCGCTTTTGGAACTGAAATCATTTGCCGAGGTTTGGGTTTAGCATACAAGTTGTGCCATTCAATTCCGGGATTTGAGGTATTTATTCAGTCCGGGCTTTCTTATAGGCCTTTAGTTAACTTTCTTGACGGAGCTCGGTAATCCAAATAGAAAACACCTTCGGAGGTTCTTGTGAGGTTAGACGAAAAACTAGAAGAGATGCGCTTTGACAGTCGTTTGGAGCGAATAAACCTGAATTTTGGGGTTATTACTGAAGCCGATTTAAAAAGACATCTTACTGAGCTGCCCGATGATGCTTCTCGGGCAGAAGCCGTAACTCTTGAAGAAACCAACGACGGCATCTAGCGAACAGTCGGCTGAATATCTGCTCTACCCGCCCAAACTACTGGCGAGCAAAGCTTGGGCGCTCTCTACGAGAGGCCTGACTCGAACTGATTTTTTCTAAGGGGTACTGAACGAGTTCTTGGCCTGCTTGCTCAGAATCGACTGCCTCCCACTCCTCTGCAATGATTTGAGGGTTTTCACCGTCCCTTTGCATGTAGAGAGTTTTTAGGCCGAAGTCCTCATTGCCATCTGAGGAATACTTTTGGAGGAATTGGACGACAATTTGATCTCTGAATTCATAAATGATGGGCTGTGAAATTTCGACCTTAATGAAATTGTATTTTTTGTTGAGTGCTTGCTTAAAAACTTTCCAGCGCTCGCGATCCATCTTCATAGATTTAAACTGCTCTGAATAAAAGGATATATAATCATCAATGTCTTTTGCTTCCCATGCGGATTTCCAGCTTTGTAGGCGGTCTACAATCATTTGCTGCTTATTTTGGTACTCATTGGCAGTTAAATAATGAAGTTCATCGACGATAATTAGAGCCGTACGTTTAAGGTCTATAAATTTAGATAAATCCAATATCGACTTGTTCCGTACGACAACACAGCCGCGGGATCCTCTTTCAAGGCTCTCCGTATCTGGAATCGCATGGAGCCAAATGCCACTGCCGGTCTTGCCGAGTCGGCGGTCGAAAAGGTTTGGGTAATTAGTCGTAAAGGCTCGAACTCCATAAAGATCGAAACTTATCTGTTGGCCCTCGAGCATACTTTCAAAAAAGTAGATTCCCTCCGGGGTTCGTAAGTCATTGACGTGGCGTTTGTCGCCCTCGCGTTTTCCAAAATCACTCTCAGCTTCAGATATGAACTCAAGAGCATTACCATTTGATCTCCAGACGGTAACTTTGCGCTTCGATTTGTCGACTAGTAAAACGTGCTTGGGTAAGAATGAGCCTTCGCCTAGCCTGAGTACCGGACTAGGTATTCCCGATGTCTGCGGGGCGATTTGCGCAGAGCTGTCAGCTATGGCGCTCCCGCTCGCAAACAAAGTAGCTATTAAAAAGTCTAAAAATCCCCTTTTTCTCAACATCTCTATTATAAACGGAGTTTTGCGAGAGTTATCAAGGGTTTTTGGACCAGTTAACTCTCACTGTATCATTTTGAGTGCCCAATTTGTCATCAATCAGGAGTAACTTCAAGCCCTTGGGCCGGCGCGCCGAAAAATGAAGTGAAGGTGCATCGTCAGAAACGACTTTAGGAGAATGATGTGGCTGAACAAAAAAATGAGTCGACAGAGGGGGCAGCGCCGAAGAAGAATTTCGGGGTCATATTAAAGTTTGGGTTTTTGGGACTCAACATTATTGCCGTTTGTTCCGGCTTAGGCCTCACTTATATGGCAACGATGGGCAGTGCTGATCCGACGATTCGAGAAGAAAGAGAGATAGCTCGCTTAGAGCAAGAAAGAAATGCGCCGCATGAGGATCCCGTTTACTACACAATGCCGGTCTTCACGGTGAATCTTGACGGGATTCCTCGACGTATTCTTAGGACGCAAATGACTCTTGAGCTGCTGAACAAAAAAGGATTCGAGGAAGTCGTAGGTCTTGACGCAAAAACTCGCGATTCCATAGTGCGGATTCTCAACTCTAAATCATTTCATGATGTCGAACCCATTCAAGGTAAGCTGATCCTTAAACATCAGGTAGCCACCCAGCTCAATTCTGTTCTCAACGAAGGCGTCGTTGTCGACGTATTCTTTGAAGAATTCATCGTGCAGTAAATAGAAATAAGAAAAAGATAAAAAAAAAGCGGAGCTCGGAGGGGCCGGGTCCGCTTTTTGTTTCAATGACCGTGGGGCGATCATTGGAGGGGTAAGTTCTGCATTCATCTAAAGCAAGGCGCGTGCCACCTTTGCGCAGCTGGCACTCAAACCGATGGTTACCACATAATATTAGCTACTTATGCGGCATAGTTAAAGCTGATGGGTTTTTGTCGAGAAAGTCATGTCGAATAGATTTAGTGCCAACTTGGAGCCGTCGGAAACACCGCCGGACGCGGGCGCCGTTTAAACGAAATCTGGCTCATATATTAAGCTAGATAGCGTGGTTTTAATCTGGAACCATTATTTTTAGCCGTGGTGCACTTTTGCCGTTCTACCAATTTAAGATTGTTTGACTGTAACCCACTAAAATTCGACCATGGACATATACAGCTTGAGAGGGGCCATCGCGTGTTAAAGCAGCTATTGGTAATCACTAGTGTTTTCGGGTTAACCCCGCAGATAAATGCAGAACAAAATTCGGCGCTGGCGCTGAGATTTCCCGTCGAAAAGATGGTTTTAGAGAATGGCCTTACCGTTCTCCTCAGCGCAAGTTCAACCTCTCCGATTGTTAGCTACCAAACGTGGTTTCGTGTTGGTTCTCGTGATGAAAAAGAGGGCCTCACTGGGTTAGCTCACTTATTTGAACATCTTATGTTTAAGGGCGCGACAAGGTATTCGAATAAAGAGTTCGATCAAACGATTCGCAATCACGGTGGTTCGGCCAATGCTTTCACGACAAGAGATTACACTGGATATTATATAAACTTCCCAAATGAATTTGCCACTTTAGCCGTAGATTTAGAGAGCGACAGAATGGCAAGTCTAAAGTTCGACGAAGAATCCTTAAAGAGTGAACGAGAAGTCGTCAAAGAAGAAAAGCGATTTCGCTTCGATAATAATCCGCTCGGAAAGCTTTTTAATTCACTCTTCGAAGTGACCTTTGAGAAGAGTCGATACAGGTGGCCTGTTATTGGTTCAATGGAAGATCTAGATCGCTCGACACTTGAAGACGCTAAAGACTTTTTTAGCTCTTTTTATTCGCCTTCTAACGCCGTCATTGTTGTTGCCGGTGGATTTGAAATGTCGAAGATGAAAAACGATATTAAAGCTGCTTACCAAAATATTCCTCGGCGCGAAGTTAAAAGATTGGCTCCAATACCAGAGCCTCGTCAGAAATCGCCCAGGTCACTCACTATAAGAGAAGCCGTTCAGACGCCTCACATAGCTTTTAGTTTTAGATCGCCAAAAGCGGGCGGCGAAGATAGCCATGCCATGGATATCTTGGGTGCTATAATAGGAGAAGGCGAAGACTCGCGGCTTCATCGAGAGTTGGTATACAAAAGACAAATTGCAACGAGTGTTTCGACCTACAATCAAAGCATGCTTGAATCCGGAGTGTTTCAAACACTCATCCAGGCAACCTCAATCAAGTCATTGGCGACGATTGCAAGTGTCTATAATAGTGTTGTCGAGCAGATACGTCGCAGTGGGGTAACCCAAGGTGAGCTCGACAGGGCCAAAAAGAAGATCATGCTTGATTTTGTCGAATCACTAAAAACGGCCGCGGGAAAGGCCAGAGCACTCGCTCTCAATGAAGTGATGTTAGGCGACTACGAGGCTCTCTTTAATGATATCGAAAAGTATCAAAAGGTTGATGTTAAATCGATTCAGGCGTCTGCACTGGCCTATTTGAATCGACATCAAGGCGTCACGATAAAGTTGTTGCCGGAATCTCGATCAAATAGCTCTCAGAAAGGCGCGAAATGATTTTTTCAAAATGTCATAGCGATTTCTCAAGATTTGTGATGGGAGCGTTTGTTGTTGCAGGGGCGAGCTCATGTCAAACCATGTCTAGAAACAGCGCATTTGAGTTGTCATCGACGCAAGAGAGTCGTTTAAAAAATGGCATTGAGACCATGTTGATCAACGACAGCTCTTTGCCTGCTACAACTGTTATGGTGCTTGTTCGTCATGGCATGATAAGTGAGTCACCGGGCAAATCAGGGGTCACGGAGCTTGTCGGAAGTACTATAGACAAAGGAAGCGGGGGGATGTCCGCGAATCAGATCAGTGAAACCTTTGCGAGTATGGGAGGCGACTTCTCAATTTCGATTGAACCTGACTACATGCTTGTCACTCTAAAGTCGCTCTCTTTTGATCAGGAGCGGTTAATTCGTTTCGCGTACCAGGTATTATCTAACCCAACATTTGCTGATGATGAAATTCAGCGGGCTAAAAAACGTTTAACTACTTCAATACGGGCACTATTGGATCAACCTTCTGCGGTGGCCTCTGCTGGTCTGAATCAGATGGTGTTTGGCGAACATCCTTACGGTCGCGCTGTCTTTGGTTCACGAGAATCTCTTGGTAAGATTCGACGTGGTGATATAGTTAACCGTTTCAATCAGTTATTCAGGCCGGAATACATGACGGTTGCCGTAGTTGGTCGTTTAAACGAAAGTCTTCCGCAAGTATTAGATGAGACGTTCGGTGGCTGGAAGCAAAGGGTCGCAACCAATCTCCACGAGGTTGCTTCACCTAAAGAGTCTCCGCGGGGTGAGATTACCTTTGTAAAAAAGAGTGATTTAACTCAATCGCAGGTGAGATTTGGTCACTTGTCTATTGCGCGGAATGATCCCCGGTTCATGAAGGTTCGAATAGCCAATTCGATTTTGGGGCACGGTTTCACATCTAGGCTTATGGATGAAATCAGAGACAACATGGGGCTCACATACACAATTCAAAGTGATGTTTCTAATCTCCGGCACACGGGCATTTTTCATATAAACACGTTTACTCAAAACCAGCGCGCGGGTTTGCTCATTACGGAGGCGCGCAGGCTTTACGAAGATTTTGTAAAGGGTGGGGTCACGCAGGAAGAGTTGGACTCTGCAAAAGCCTACTTAAAAGGACTGTTCCCTCAGGTGCTAGAAACCGTAGATGGACAAGCTTTCAATCGGTTGATCTTGAAAGTTTACGGAATTGAACAAAGTTACCTTACAGATTTTATGAAAGATCTGGATACACTCAAGTTATCTGAGGTTAATGATGTTATCCGAGAGACGTTTTTTCCAGATCGATTAAAGGTTTTTGTTCTAGGCGGAGAGGGTGTTGAAGATCAACTTAATTTAGTAGGAAAAGTAAACTCTATTGAGTACTCAGAGTTCATCAAACAATTTTAAGCGGTGCTTGTCTGCTTTTAAAATAGCGGCAGTTATTGCAATGGGACTAAGTGCAAGAACCTCTATTGCTGCGGAAACCCGTGTGGAGATATTTCACAAGGACCCGATCGTGCTTGCGACCATTGCTGCGAATTACACGAGAACGCTTGGCGGGCAAGCCAAAGTTTCTCAGGTAGATACAAGATCCAGGCTGACGGATGTTTTGCTTGAAACAAGTGTGCCGATAAATAAAACCGCTCACTTCCTAGAGTATCTAAGAAGATTTGGAGTGCTGAAGGTTTTAAGTGACCAGGCTAAATCAGACGCCGAGATGTGGAAAATTTTAGTCGAAATTAGGTTTAGTCGTGAAGATTCCAGTTCACATATTATAGAGCCAGCGGCACGAGCGAGATTTGAGAAGGCGCTTTACTTTCCGCCTCTGTTAAATGGTGTGAAGCAGAATTCTTTTGGCCTAACTTACCTTCTGACAGGTTCAAAGGTGTTTCTGGAAAAAAGGGCTTTTTCGTGGTCGGCGTGGCAATGGAAAACGAAAAAGCAGGCTGAAATTGTGGAGTGGGTACACCATTTCCCATCGGAATGGGGGACGCGTTTTAAGGTTTTTACAATTAAAGCAGACGGCGGTTCGAATGAATGGAGTCCATCAAATATCGAAAGTGTCAAAGGGCAATTACATGGTTCGATACGCGTTGATAAAGACGACTGGGCAGATATTGCCCGCGATGCAAGGCTAAAGTTTTGTCTGCGGATTTTTAATGATTCGAATGGCAACGACTTTTTTGAGGTGTGCAGGCCTACTAACCGCTCAATGTATAAATCCCAGCAACAACCAGGTGTATTTGCAGGTGCTACGAAACTTCCGAAAAGAGGAGTTTGGTTGCCGCAAGATAAGGCAAATGAGTTGTTGATCATATTGACCAGTGGCTATGAGTTAAGGTTTCAGTGGACTCCGGCAGAGGCGAAACTTGTAGATGTGGTAAAAGCTAGTGGGACCGGTAAAGGGTTACTAAAGTTATCTGGAACTGAGCCGAACAGCCCCAACGCCCGAAGTATTGGGAAAGAAATCTGGGAACTTGATCTTGCCATCGACCCACGCGTAAAAGCTACTGGCCCCAATGGGCGGCCCGGTGAAGATTATAAAATAACCTGGCTGAGGCCTGGGCCTGCGGACATACGCATGAACTTGACGATATCGGATAATCTTCCAACAGAAGATTATCGAGTTTACTTGGCATCCGATGCTAAGGACTCCACCTATTTGAGCGGAAGCGAAGTTAAAGGCAACGTGCCGCCCGGAAAGGGCGCGATTGGATCAGACTTGGAGGTCATTCAGACTTCTACAGATCAGTTTAGCTGGGAAGTGCCTCTCGATAAGCGAGGTTATGATCACGATAAGATTATGACTGTCATGGATGGAACAAAAAAATTCCATGCTCAATACAAGATGCACCATGGTTTACCTATTGAACTTAGTGCACGTTTGTCTGGTGTCGTTTCGAGTGATTCTCAGCTGGCGTTTTTAGGCGAGGCCGCGGGTTCGTTTTGGTTAGAGAATCTTTTGGGGTGGCAAGATTACTATTTATCTGAGCGCCGCTGGGGAATTTTTGCTAATTATTTTCAGTCAAGTTCATTGGGTAGTAGCGGAGTAGATGTCACATCTTGGAACGCAAACCTGAAGTATCGATTTACTCCGGGTGTTTGGAACCGTGATGAAAGTGTCGGTGCAATCCTAGCATATCAGAACATTAAATACAGAGGTGTTCCTGGAGACATGACGGGAGTCGGAATGTTCTGGGCAAGGAGTATGCCAGATTTATTTGATAAGATATTTAATTTCATACCTATTTTTCGGTACCCCAAATGGGTCGATATGGAAGCGATATATTATTTGTCTTCGCAAGATCCAAGCATTAAACTCGCTGCCTCTTATTCACTCATGTTCCACGGAAAGATGTTTGTCTCGCCAGAGTTTTTTCTAGAGTCAGGGCTGGGAGTTAAGCGTTTTTCTTACACCAATTTGGCGGTTCAACGTCAGATTTCGTCGCTATTTGTTTTTGGGATGTTTGGCGCCGGTTACAACTTTTAGTGGTGCCTAGGATAATCCGCCCGAAGCGCCAAAATTGGGTTAGGCGGCTTCGCCGAATTTATAGCCACATTGTGAGCAAAACTTAGAATCGATGGTAACGGGAGTTTTGCAATCAGGGCAATTATTAGAAGATGAAGTTGTCTCGGGCGAAACTTCTTCTTCAAGTGAAACAAATCCTTTGCTGTTCCATTTTTCAATTTCTACAAGAAACTTCCAGTTGATAAGAGTGTTTGCGAATTCGTTTCGATCAAACGATAAAGTTACTCCGCTGTCTCTTGTTTTTCGCTGAACCAAAAGGCCTTTTCGCTCTAGCAGACCAAAGGAATTATTAGTTAGCGTGAACTTGTATTCCTTCTTGAATTTTTCGACAATATTCGTGTAGTCAACATTTGTTGAACCTTTTCTATCGACTTCTTCGCCTTCAGTGAGCGCTAAAAGCCTCTCCGCAAGCTGTATTGCAACGGGGTCAGCCTTCAGCATATCAAGCTTACCCCCTTTAAAAAAATAGTGCTGATAGAACTCAAAGAAGCTTTCGACCACATTGAGTTCATTGATCTTTACACTTAAAAGCACTTCTTCTTCGTTTTCAAGATCTTCAGGATCTTTGCCGTATTCCAGCTCTACATGCCCCAGTTTTTTTAATAACAAGAGTGCGTTTTCCAGGCGACTCGGAGGTTCCATGAAAAGCCGCTGAGCGTAGCTTTTCATGGCGGGCCACGGCACTTCAAGAAATTCACCAACTGGCTTACCCTTAGCTTTTGCAGAATAGAACAAAGTAGCAAATAGTTTTGCCGTAACCTCTGGTGGGCACGGCGACTTATCCTTTTCTGCTTTTAAAGATTTGATGTCTGCAAACAAAACTTTTTGTTTTTCAACGCTAGCTTTTAAGAGCATTTGAAAGAACGCATTTGCTTGATCAGCGTGAGCCTTCATGGGTGCGACAGGCATTTCAAAGATAAGGGACTCTTTGACAGCAATGGCTGTCACGTTGTGCGTGGATTGCCCGAACAAGGCTCCCTCTCCGGCTACGTGACCAGACGGCAAAAGTGCTAACTCGACATTTCCTTTTGGACGCACGAGACAAAGCGAAACTTGACCTTGTTTTACGAAGAGAATTTTGTCGATCTTGTCACCTTCGTTAAAGATCACATCGCCTTTTTTGTAAGTTTTCACATTGCTCAAAACATGCGCCTTCGTTCTCGGATCTTTATTTAGTAGGATGTACCCTTGGTTTTCTTTTCTTACTAATTGTAGGTACCCCTAGTTCTTGAATCTCTTATTAGTAATATCGACAGTTTAGCGGGCTAAGATGAGGACTTGTTGACGTTTGGAGGGGATCACATGACGGTGAGAAGCGACATTTTTTTGTGCGCTGTGCCGCCATTCTTTGTTAGGACCTAGGTAGGTTATTCGATTGAGGGCTGTTTGGTTTCTTTGTTACTTAATTGCGTTGTTCCTTAGGAGGTCATTTTGAAGTTAGCGAGTATGAAGTCGAGTTCGCGCGATGGTGAATTGTTAGTCGTTAGTCGAGATCTCAAGAGAGCCGTTTCGGCTAAGACTATCGCTCCGAACTTACGTACTGCGGTTGAAACATGGAGCCAGTGCAAGACCGACCTTGAGTTAATTTCGAAGAGGCTTAATAGCAGCCAGATGGAAGCATCGTTTGAACTCAATATGTCGAGTCTTATGTCGGCACTTCCGCGAGCGTTTCAGTTTGCTGATGGGTCTGCTTTTCTAGAGCATGTAAGATTGGTGAGAAGGGCCAGGGGAGCTGAGCTTCCAGAGAAACTCTTAACAGTTCCACTTATGTATCAAGGTGTTGGTGATAGATTTTTAGATCCCACGGAAGACATACCCTTTCAGGATCCTACCTTTGGGCTCGATTTTGAATCTGAGATATGTGTAATTACCTCAGACATCGCTCGTGGATCAGACGCAAAGAAATGTGAAGAGTCGATTCTTTTGTTTGTATTGATGAATGACATTTCGCTGCGAGGTTTGATTCCAGAAGAACTTTCACATGGTTTTGGTTTTTTTCAATCAAAACCACCCTCAGCGCTCTCTCCTATAGCGGTTACTCCCGACGAACTTGATGGACATTGGAGAGATGGCAAAGTTCATTTGCCGCTTCTGACTGACTACAATGGTGATTTTTTTGGCAATCCCGATGCAGGTTCAATGCACTTTCGGTTCGGTGACTTGTTGGCTCACGCCGCAAGAACCCGCGATCTTCAAGCTGGGGTAGTGCTGGGTTCTGGCACTGTTTCGAATGAGGACCGCTCACGGGGGAGCAGCTGTCTTGCAGAGAAGCGAATGATTGAGCAAATCGAAAGTGGTAAACCTGTTACTCCTTTTATGAAGTCAGGAGACACAGTCGAAATCAAAATGCTTCTGCCAAACGGCGAAAACATATTCGGCACTATCAGACAGAAAGTTCGCTAAGGTATTTTTCCGTTAGCCTGCGTTCAGTTTCTGCGCTTCTTAACCCGATAAATCCCGTTGCCTTGTTCATCGGCGCTAAAACTCTCGACTGGTTTTTGTGACTACCGATTGAAGACATTACCGCAGTTTTTTCCGCTTAACCCCAGGTTATATTTCCGGATCTCACCAGAATATAAAACCAGATCAGTATGGCTATCAAAAAGCTGCATTCTAGCACGCCCCTTGCCTATATCAAAAATCAGTTTTCCATATGAATCTTTCGGAAACCATTGTACCGTAGCATTCTCAAATCCATACTCTCTTGCAAGCCGCTCAACTCTAAGTTTATCTTCCGCTTTTCCCTTATTAATTTTCTGACTCATTTCTCTCGCCCAGCTTTCGTGGCCTGGCTTACCTTTTATCTCAACCGAGGCCCCACCCGCAACGAAAAGCTCAATATCCTTTGCGCTACCAAAGATGCTCAGCAATTCTTCAAAAAAATACTTTCTCAGCGTTGATTCGACAGTATTGGAAACGTGAATCGCAAACGCACGCTTTGATACTCTGTGATACCCTATTAGTGCAAAACAGGGCCCAAGCATCCCAGAGTCGATAAGGCCATCCACAAAAAGGATTCCACTTCTATCTTGCTCAAGCTTGTATTTTTTTGAGGAAGCCAACGACGAAGAGGATGAAATCACTGCGAATATTATAAAAAAATAAGCCTTATGAAGCGCTCTCATGCAAACAAACCTAACTTCCTGACTCAGAGGTAAAGAGTAGCATGCGGCTTTGAGCCCAGAGCCAACGCTTATTCTTTTCATTTTGGCGTCAGGACTTCGCAAACAGGTAGCAGACTTGCCATGGGCTCTTTGAAAACCAGAGCCTCTACTTTGGCAATCAAATATCCATAAGCAACCGACCGTCACCACTGTATGACCAATGTATCGCTTTAACGGCGGTTTTGACAGCCTTTCGCATACCATTTCTTTCTGCTTCTAGTATTCCCGATATAGGATCAACAAAAATTAATCGCATCAACATGGCTTCATCGTTCAGCGTTTTAATGGCGTCCGCTTTGTAAATGCGATAGCGATCGTGTGTAATCCGATGATGAAGTTCAACCTCGGGGACTACCTTGTCCAGAAAATCGCCCCGGGTCTGCAGATAGTCCGCCAAATCATTGACCCTAAGGAAGTGGACATGCTTCTTGAACTTTTCATCCCAACGATTCTCTAATTCGGAGAACGCGCTCTTTTGCCTCAGGTGACTCGAGGCGAATGTCTTTAGGTCACTTAACGTACCTGTTTTCAATATATTCTCAACTTTATGCCAAAAACCAATTAGGCTGCGATAGTGCTCGATGACATCCGTTTGTCGAAGAAATGATGCTAGCTGGGCTTGATAGAGTCCAGCTAGATTACGGTCTATAATTGCGTCACTATCATCTGGCTTATTGTCGAATACAATAGGCTGAATTTTACCATCACCATAACCGTAGCGAGAAGCTCTTCCGCTAAACTTTGGCAGCTCGGCATGTTGAAAGGCAAAACGCTGTTTTGAATTGAAATCAGGCTCTCCATCTCGAATAGCAGTATACAAAGAAAAAGAGGGAGCAAGGTCGTTTATAGAATAGACCAAGTGTGATTCTAAGTTCGGCCAGTACTCGACTGGAAACCGATCGCGAATTGCCCACGCAAGTGAAGCCTCAAACCCTAGATCGAAAAACAGAACCTTCTGACCAGCTTTTACAAGATCAACAGATAGTCCTTGGGACTCGAGATATTCGCCAAGCAATGGGTCATGAATTGTTACTCTATTTACATTCATCAATTGAATGGAATCGAGCTTGGAAGGTTCAGTAGCGTCTATCAGAATTCGAAGGGAATCGTAAAACACCTCGCCGTCGCGAGCTAGAAATAGAATTTTATGTTCACTGTAAAGCACAGACAAGAAAGCTGCAATTTCGACCATCATCGTAAACCTATCCCTGTCTGCAACTGATAGATTTTGCAAACTAACTGCCTGCGCTTCCAGCACGTCGGGATGGCTGTACGGTAAAGGCGCTTCCGCAACCGCCATTAGCGGGCAGGAAAGTAGAAGTATCCATATACATATAGTAGGTACGACCTTGGAAAGCAGTCGCAAGGTTATTGAACTTGTGTAAATAGTCATGAAATATAACTAAGCAAGACTTAGACCAAACCGGGCAATGGATTCAAGAACGAATTGAACGAGCTTCGCAAGCTTCAAAAGGATTCTAGTAGAGTGTGTAGCCTGCCAGTTTCCATTTAGAGTTCGTAGCTATAGTATTGCGACTTTACATTACTGCAAATTATGTCACTAGCTTCGCTCCCACTCTCCTACCGTCTCACGGCAAAATGGCACACAGGGGGGTGACTAAAATTTAGACAATTTAGAGCTCGGCTTGAAAAATTTTCACGGTGAAGTCGAAGGGCCACGCGTGGGCCCTCAACAGTTGATCTCTGGGGAGTGATTGCAAGCGGCACTCAAATTGTAACTACATCAGCTTATGAGAGGCTTTTGTACTTCTAAAATGTTGATCGGTTTGATTCTCTCAGGCCTGCTTTCTATGACTGTTTCCAAACTATGGGCACAGGAGTCGTCTCGAAAACTTGCGACAGAGCCATCATCGGAAGGCAGATCAGAAGACAAAGTTCCAAAAATCACAGTAGACAAAGCTTCAGATAACAAAGCTCCAGTCGACCCGCTCACTCAAATTCCAGAGGCTAAAAAAAGCGCGTTATCAGGACACCTTATTACTCGCAATTTACGTATCGTTTGCTCCCCTCAATTAACGATAGAAACAGAGTCCGAATTTGAACAGGGAGCGGATGGTAACTTTCATTATGTTCGAGAATTGAGTTTTTCTCTTCAGCTTCAAAGCCCGAGTGGAATCAACATTAGCATTTTTCGCGAGGCTGACGGTGGAGTTCGCCCTGTAGACTCAGGTGGTCGGTATGTTTTTCGCCTGAACGACAAGGCAACCAGTTTGGCTCCTGAAATGGAGCGCCCTCAAGAGCTCTTCGACATTGAAGTCAGAGTTTATTCTTTGAAACCAAGCGTGCTTGCGGACGGTGCGGTGCAGGCTAGCTGCGAAGGAAAGCTTTATTTAGGAGCCAGGCCGCTTCGCGAAGAAGTGAACCTCTCGAGCTATGCAGTGGTCAGTTGGAAGGGACCAGGTCTCGACAAAACGTCGCTGCTTTCTGCTTCATACTAAGGGCTGTTGATGCTGAATAAAACGTCAACATCCCTTGGTATGATCAAAAAACCAAGTTCAACTTTCAAACACTTAGTTCGTTTCACTTCAATTCTGACAAGAAACTTGCCCCGATGTCATTTTGCGTGCAAAGCAGAGGTTTGGAAGTGTCCTCGACCTAAGTATGGGCTCTTTCAAAATCAACCGGACTGATGTCGTGTAGTTGCGCAGTCTTTAAGGCTTGTCATTGCCGCATGCACAGCTTTCGTCGTGCAATGTCAGAGGGGGGACCTATGACTAATAACAAAAATTTACTTTCAGCTCTTCTAGCCAGCTTACTGCTATTGTGCTCATCAATGTCGTTCGCGACGACTCAATCTCTGGGTTACGATTTTGCGCAGAATAAGCTTGGACGAAATCTATTCAATGGCGAAATTAAAATCAGTGACGGAATTAAAGTCATTTATGGCGATGACAATCGAGTAGACTATTACCAGGTGCAGGATTCTAACTGGCTACGCAAAATTGACTCTACAGTAGTACTAATTCAGTCCAGCAAATTGACAGAATTTGACTCTAACCACTACCGGGCTGAATCAAAACCCTTTTCGGAGTGGCTTTCGCCAATGTGTGAAACGGAAAGATTTGGCAATCAACCCGTTGCAGGTTTTTGCTCTGGATCGTTGGTAGCTCCCGATATCATCATGACGGCAGGTCATTGCATCAGAAGCGATCTTTCTGCAAAGAACACATCCTATGTTTTCGATTTTCATCTCAGTTCAGAAAATGCGGACGCCACGCTTATCAAAAAAGAAAATGTTTATAGAGGTGTAAGTCTGATTACCTCATTTGTGGCAAACAATGGAGCAGACTACGCTCTCATTCGGCTAGAACGTCCGGTAACAAATCGTGAGCCCCTGGCTCTAAATCGTGCGGAAAGAACGAGAGCTAATGACAAAGTAGTCGTTATAGGCCATCCAACTGGTCTTCCGGTGAAGTACTCACCAGAGGCTAAGGTGAGGGGGCATCGAAGTGGTTACTTCGTGGCGAGCCTTGACACTTATGGCGGCAACTCAGGCTCCGCAGTTCTTAATCAAGCAACTGGTCTCGTAGAAGGAATTCTTGTCAGGGGCGAGACTGATTTCGAGTGGGCAAATGGATGTCGCAGATCAAAAGTTTGCCAGGAAGACGAATGTCGAGGTGAGGATGTTACTCAAATTTCTGAAGTGATTCCGCACCTAGACAGCGCAGTAAATCTCTAATTTCTTATTTGATAGTTTTAGTCTAGCCTAAAAGGGTGAAACTCTATTCTTATTTTCGTAGTTCAGCGGCATTTCGTGTTCGAATTGCCCTGAACCTAAAGCAGCTAAACTGTGAAATCATTCCTGTCCATCTTGTGAAAAATGGAGGCGAACAGCACGCACCGGCTTTTCAGGTCTTGAGCCCTCGTGGTGAAGTGCCGTGTCTTGTTGATGGTGATGTGGTTTTGTCTCAGAGTATGGCAATACTGGACTACTTAGAATCGAAGTTTCCTTCTCCTAAGCTGACAGGGGCTACCTACCAAGAGCGCGCACGAGTAATCGAGCTCAGCGAGATGATTAATTCAGGAATCCACCCGGTTCAGAATCTGAAGGTTTTGCAAAAACTAGAGAAGGACTTCTTTAGCAAGGATGAGCAGAAAGAATCCTGGGCTCGACATTGGATAGAAGATGGATTTACTGCTTTTGAAAAAAGGTTAGAGCAAAGTAGCGGCAAGTTTTGCGTTGGAGACTCTATCAGTTGGGCAGATATCTATTTGGTGCCACAGGTTTTCAATGCAAAGAGATACAAGGTTAACATGGAGAAATTTCCGAAGATTGCAGACATAGATAGTCGATGTATGCAGATGGCAGAATTTATTAAGGCGGATCCGATGCATCAGGTGGATACGCCATCAGAGTTAAAATCAAAGCCCTAATCGGTGCAATGCCCATCAATACGACGCCTATCAATGCAACGCCTAACAAAGAAACGTAGAGAAGGAGAAACTAACTATGAATCGCCCATTTGCAGCACTCTTTATCACTATGAGTTTTGGAATTTCTTCGGCCTCAGCCAACGAACCTCCATCTTTGGGCATAGTTGACAGAAGCCCTGCACAGGATACGGCAAGGGCTTCTGCAGACAAACAGCGTCCGGTGGCTGACTCGGCACTTAGAGGGGGAATACCCGAACGATTTAAAAGTAATCAGAAAGCTTACGATACCTCAGTCAGCGGAATGCGTCTTTATCTTAACGATATTCGAAGCACTCGCCCAGAACTCTATGGCGTTCTCAATGAAGAAGTTGAGGAGTTAGAGGCTAGCCGCAATCGAGCAATGTGGATTGGGTGGGGGCTTATTGGCGCGGGATCTCTTGCCGCATTGGGAGCTTCCACCGTTTTTGCAACAAAAGAGACGAATTCGCGAGGGCAAGAAGAAACAAAACTCAATGGTACAGCCCTTGGCCTCGGAGCAGCTATGCTAGCGGGCGGCGCGACTGTGCTCTTGGTTTTGCCTCCAGGAAGAGAAGACGTTTACAAAATTCTTAGAAAGCATAACCGCTTGAATTCTAAGGAGCCCCTTGAGTGGTATCTCGGAATGGTGCCGAGTCAGGGCGGAGCAGGTTTAATTTTCGGAGCCAACTACTAGGATTCATTTACTAAGACTCGTTTTAAAAACTAGCGGACGCGACCCCTCGCGGCGGTGGTTTTTCTCTCGTTTTTACCTTACTCACTCAATCACTTACCCAATCACTTACTCCATTACGAATAAATGGGGGAGCCGCCACATACCTAAGAAAACTTCATTTCTTTTACTGAACTTGAAACGTGTAACTTGCCGAGTGTTTTAGAGCGAACCTCGTCAACACTGACGCCTGGAGCGAGCTCTGTTAACAAGAAGCCATTCTCGGTTACATCGAGCACACAAAGATCAGATACTACTTTGTTAACTACTCCAAGCCCAGTAAGTGGAAGCTCACATGCTTTAAGGAGTTTCGAATTTCCCTGCTTATCTGTGTGCTGCATGGCCACGATTACGCGTTGAGCACCAGCGACGAGATCCATTGCGCCACCCATGCCTTTAATCATTTTTCCAGGAACCATCCAGTTAGCGATGTCACCATTTTCTGATACTTCCATTGCACCCAAAACCGAAAGGTCAATGTGCCCTCCGCGGATCATGGCAAAACTTTCGGCCGAAGAAAAGAAGCTAGCTCCTTTAACGGCTGTGACAGTTTGTTTGCCAGCATTGATAAGGTCAGGATCAACATTGGCTTCGGTGGGAAAAGGTCCGAGCCCGAGAAGCCCATTTTCGCTTTGTAAAAAGACATTTTTGGTGGGCGGAATATAGTTGGCCACTAAAGTAGGAATGCCGATACCAAGATTAACGACAAAACCATCCTCAATCTCTAAAGAAATCCTCTGCGCTATCTGCTCTCTCGTTAGTTCCATTCATCTGCCCTTTGTTTTTACTCATTTGCTTGCTGTAATTTCAGTGTAATGTTCGCTTTCAACTGACTTGCCGTGTCTATTAATGTCTATTAATTCAGCTTGCACGTGTTGTCTTAAATTCGATTCTTTTTTCAAAACTAGCTTTGAAGATTCTCTGAACGTAGACGCCTGGCGTGTGTATTTGATCGGGGTCTAGTTCTCCGATTTCTACCAGTTCTTCAACTTCAGCTATCGTCACTCTGCCGGCCGTCGCCACCATCGGATTAAAGTTACGAGCTGTTTTGCGAAAAACAAGATTTCCGAACTTATCGCCCTTCCAGGCGCGAACAAAGGCAAAATCACCCTTGATTGCTTTCTCTAAAATATAGTTTCGACCGTCGATTGCGCGCTCTTCTTTGCCTTCAGCGACTTTTGTGCCAACTCCAGTTGGTGTGAAAAAAGCTGGTATTCCTGCTCCTCCGGCCCGCAGGCGTTCTGCGAGAGTGCCCTGGGGTGTGAACTCAACTTCAAGTTCGCCGCTCAAATAAAGAGATTCAAACAACTTGTTTTCACCGACGTAACTGGAAATCATTTTTTTGATTTGCCGTTTTTGAAGCAAAATGCCGAGACCAAATTCATCGATGCCGGCGTTATTCGAAACACAAGTAAGCCCTTTAACTCCCAGTTCGCTAAGAGCTCTTATGGAGTTTTCCGGAATTCCGCAAAGACCAAACCCTCCGAACAAGAGGGTCATATTGTCAGTAACACCATTTAGGGCATCTTTCGCCGAGACGACAACTTTGTTCATCTTAATCTCCCCTTAAACTCTCTCTACGATAAGGGCAGCTCCTTCGCCGCCTCCGATGCACAGAGTGACTAAACCTCGCTTCGTATTCGTTCTCTCTAAGGCGTAAAGCAGAGTTGTCAATAAACGAGTTCCGCTGGCTCCGATGGGATGGCCAATGGCAATTGCGCCCCCATGAATATTTACTTGGTCTCTACTTAGAGAAAGTCCTTTTATCGCTGCCATTGCCACAACTGCAAAGGCTTCGTTGATTTCGTAAAGATCAATGTCGGATGTCTTGAGGTTTGCTCGCAAAAGACATTTTTCAATGGCCTTGATGGGAGCCGTCGTGAACCACTTTGGATCTTGAGCAAAGCTTGCGTGTGAAATGATTTTAGCAATTGGCTGGAGTTTAAGGTTCTTAACCGCCGACTCAGTGGCTAACACGACTGCGGCAGCGCCATCGTTAATTTTGCTGGCGTTTGCGGCAGTGATTGTTCCGTCTTTCTCGAATGCCGGCCTTAACGAAGACATTTTATCAAATCTCGCCTTTGAAGGTTCTTCGTCTTCGTCAACTACCACTGTGTTTTTTCTATCGTTGAATTCGACGGGGGCAATTTCGCTTTTGAACCATCCATTTTTCTGAGCACTTTGAGCAAGCTCGTAACTTTGTTTAGCGTAGTCGTCTTGAGCTTCGCGGGAAAACTTGTACTCCTTTGCGCAGATTTCTGCGCACTGACCCATGTGGATATTATTGTAAGGGTCCCAAAGCCCATCAAAAATCATGGAGTCGGTAAACTGGCTATGGCCCATGCGAAAACCCTCTCGGGCCTGGTGGGACAAATAAGGAGCAAGACTCATATTCTCTTGTCCTCCCGCCACACCAATTTGGGAGTTACCAGTCCGAAGAGAGTCTGTGAGTAACATGACCGACTTCAGCCCTGAGCCGCAGACCTTATTGATGGTCATGCATTCGGTGCTTTGGGGAAGACCAGCGAAGATGGCCGCCTGTCTTGCCGGTGCCTGACCAACTCCTGCGGTGAGCACGTTCCCCATAATACATTCGTCAACCTTTTCCGCAGGAACGTGGGCGGCAGATAGGGCCGCCCGAATAGCAGCTTCCCCCAATCTCGGGGCTGCAACTTTTGAAAGACTTCCTAAAAAGGATCCTACGGGCGTTCTTTTAGCCCCAACTATGTAGACGGCTTCTGACATGTTTACCTCCGAAAAACTTAGGCGTTAATTGGGCGCTAAAAGGGATATCTCATACTCAGTTTTACTGGTTAAAATTTGACCCTTTTTTACCACGCGCCCTAAAGAAGAATCATTCCTTTTTGAAGAGCTCTTGACAAGGCCTGAGGCACATTTCAGAGTGGCACAGAAGTTAACTCAACAGAAAAAGGTCATATGGCTAAGAAGAAACCTGCTCCAAAGCCGGCAAAGCTGAAAAAAGCGACTACTAAAAAAGCGGTAGCTGCAAAAACTACGGCTAAAAAGGCACCAGCCACAAAAAAAGGCTCTGCAAAACCGAAGTCAAAGGTGGCTAAAGCATCTAAATCGTCGGTAAAAGCGCCCAAAAAGGCAACGCCGGTTAAGGCCAAAGCTTCTGGCTCTAAAGCTCCGAATAAAAATAAGAGCTCAAAAGCTGCGACGCAGAAAAAGGTCATAGCTCCAAAAGTGACCGTAAAAAAGCCAACCAAAGTCGTAGAAAAGAAACCGGTCGCTTCTAAAGCCAAGGCTTCTGAATCGAAAGCTCCTGCTGCGGCGAAAGCCGCTCCTCTTGAGCAGGCGAGTCGTCCTCAGGCCCCACCGAAGCAACAGGCAAAGTCTCTTAAGAAAAAAGATAAGAAAGCCCTTGTTGAAGAGGTGATTGAAGAGATTCTCAATCCCGAGGAATTCGAAGACGAAGAGATTGTTTTAACGGATGCCGAGGGGCGTAGGCTTTGTAAGGTAAAGGATTGTGACGAGTTGGCAATGGTCGAAAACTATTGCCGTTATCATTATCTTTTCAATTGGAAGAAAATCCAAACTCGCCGAAAGATTTTGGCCGATGGAAAACTCGAAAAGTATATTGAGGATCTCACTAGCAGGTACCCCGATAAATACATTGATATGATCCGAAGAGATCTCAGAACTGAAAAAGATTTTTTGGCGGCCATTCAGGAACTTGAGATTGATGAATCGAGCAATGAATCAGAAATGGAAGACGAGACGCAGAATTACATGGATGAAGTTCGTGGATTTGGTGGCGCCGCTCCAGGACGAGGTCGAGACGATGACGACGACTACTAGTGAACACCTTAAACCCTTTAGTAACTTCAGTTTCTAATGGTGCCGAATTTCAAAATTAGTGTTCGACCGGAATATTTGAAGGATCAGTCTCTTCCTGCTCAGAGGAACTTTGTTTTCGCCTATACAGTGAGGATTGAAAACCACTCTGAAAAAACGGCGCAACTCATTGATCGACATTGGATCATTACCGACGGTGAAGGCAGAGTTCAAGAAGTGACTGGGGACGGAGTCATAGGGCTTCAACCGCATATCAAACCGGGTCAGCACTTTGAGTACTCCAGCTTTTGTCCCCTCCCTACGGGTACTGGTTCCATGTCAGGAAGCTATGGAATGCTAGGAGATGAGGGTGACAAGTTTCGAATTGACGTTCCGCTTTTCTTTTTTGTAGAGCCAGGCTCGTTTAACTAGCTGGCCAAATCATTTTGTAGTGATAGAGCAGCAGTTTGGACGAATGGCAAAAGCTCCGAGCCTCTCTTTACTCCCTACAATTTTTTGGTCGAACTCAGCAGGCTAGTGGTAGCTCTCTAAAGAGTCTGGATCGATGCCATGCTCGAGAAGCAGCCTATTGGCCTCCTCCTCCAAGGAAGTGTTCATGTTCGAGGCAATGTAATAAATATCGCCTTCCGGGGCATTGCATTTTTGCCAGGCAGACTTGGATATTGCATCCTCTGACGGCTCTTGCAGAATTTCTTGCCAAACACTCTGAGCGAATTCGGTCATGGCTTCAAATTTTGGTAGGGCTTCGGTAGACTTCTCCAACTCAAAATCCATTGAAAAATGGACATTTCTCTGAGTAAGAGCTCCCTCTGAGGCGATTCCAACAGTCAGAGAGCACTCCTCGAGAAAAATTCGACCATCGGCGACCCATTTGTCCGACTCTGAAAGCGGACAGGTTTGGCTCATAGTCTCTTCAATCGCTCTCTTAAGATCTGGCGGGATGGTCTGACTCTGCCTCAATGCAGATTTTGGTTTTCTAGCTTTCATTTGGCTGTTATAAATCAGCCGAGACTTTCGGGCCAGTTTTTTCGTTTCAAGGATCCAAATGAACGTCATTTCTACAGAGTCGGAAACCCATCCGGGCGTGTATATTTCAACCTACGGTTGCCAGATGAATGTCAACGATACGGAACGAATGAATTCCCTATTGGAGATGATGAATTATCGGGCTGTGGAAACCCCTGATGAGGCCAGCCTCATTATTATCAACAGCTGCTCAGTGAGAGAAAAGCCAGTTCACAAAGTTCATTCAGAAGTCGGTCGCTACAAGAAGTTGAAAGGCAAGAACCCTGCGCTCAAAATTGGAGTGGCCGGGTGTGTGGCCCAGCAAGAAAAGAGCAAACTGTTATCGGATTTACCGATTTTGGATTTTGTACTGGGGCCTGACAACATTGACGAACTCCCAGAGATCGTATCGGCGATAACTCCTAAAATAACTTTTTCAGCGGAGATCGAGCCTATAGCAACCGACTTGATGGAGATGAGCCTAAGGGCGCCCGGCCCCAATGCAATTAGCTCCAAGACGATTCGCCCTAAAATGACTCGAGCAAAGTTTGATCATCAAAGGCCCTATCAGATTCAAACTTTGGTAAGAAACCCCGGCGTGGCTACTTTTGTGAATATCACCAAGGGTTGCGACAATTTCTGCACGTTTTGTATAGTACCATTTACCCGCGGACGCTTGAGGTCGCGATCATTAACGGAGCTGATTACAGATGTAAAAGTGCTTATCGATCGAGGAGTAAAAGAAGTCACTCTGCTAGGACAGAATGTGAATTCTTACGAATCATCTTGCGGGGCAAACTTCGCGGATCTCATGCGCACCCTCTGCGAAGACACTGATATAGCTCGAATAAGATATACGACTTCTCACCCGAAAGATTTTGATCAGCAGCTTGTAGATATATCTGCAAAATACCGAAGTAAGATTTGTGACTACATTCATTTGCCGGTTCAAGCTGGCAGCACTGAGATTTTAAAAAGAATGAACCGCGGCTATTCTCGTGACGAGTATTTGGCTAAGATTGAGATGATCAAAGCCGGCATACCCGGAGTTAGTTTAAGTACTGATGTCATTGTTGGCTTTCCTGGAGAAACCGAAGACGATTTTCGCCAAACGTTTGAACTTATACAAAGCGTAGGGTACGAGTCGATTTACGCCTTTAAGTACAGTCCGAGGCCGTTTACAAAAGCGGCTCGATATCATGACCAAGTTTTGGAGGCGGACAAGTCGCGAAGACTCACCGAGCTACTGGAGATGCATAGAGAGCAAGTTTTTGAAAATGCACCTCTTGCGGAAGGCAAAACTTATGAAGTGTTGGTAGAGTCCTTCAATTCAGAGTCGTCTGTTGTCACCGGCAGGACGACCCAAAACAAAGTTGCACACTTTTTAGGTAGCACTGAAGATATTGGAAAGATGATCGACGTTCGAATCAATAAAGCATACCCGCTCACGCTTTACGGTGAAAGGGTAGGGAGTCTGCTTTGACCAAAACGAAGAAGGCAAAAAGTCGAACCGAGGTCAAAACGAAGCTTCAAAGTAACGTAAAACCTACACGTAAAGTAAAGCCTGTAAGCAAAGCGAAGCCCAAGGACAAATGGAGTCCTCAGAGCAAAGATCTACGTAAAAGTAAAACAAGTGCAAAAAGGAAGCCTCAGAAGAGTGTGCTTGAAGAAAAGTTGGAAACGCCAATTAAAGTAGACGGTTGGCTAAAACTACGCGAGCAGGGCGTTGTTTTGGGCAATGCAAACCAGCGCTCCATACTGCTCTTCAGAGTTTGCGACGACGAGAGAGTTCTGCCAGTTTGGTTAAACCCTGCTGAGGCGTTACTTGCTGCTTGGCGGGCCAATCCCGATCGAACGGGTAGTTCGCATAAGCTCAGTCGAGAAATCCTCGAAGATGTGAATGTGAAGATCAGTGAATGTCGATTTTCATCACTGCAGGCAGGCTCTCAGTTCATCGATGTCCTAGTTCATAGAAGGGCAAAATCTTATTGGATGAAGGCGCGTGCTGAAGAAAGCATGAGCTTTGTTTGTGAGTTCAACCCCACGTTTTGGGTCAAAGAAAGTGTTTTAAAAATGTCCCAAGAGGTTGAGGTTTCGATGAGAGAGTTTCATAGTATGCCAGAATTAAATGAGGAGCGACGAAGGCAGGGAAGATGGCTGTTCTAAAAGCCAATATCATTTCCGTTCGTGGGTTTACTCCCAAAATTCCCGAAAATGTATATGTGGCCAACAACGCCACGATCATAGGCGATGTGACAATTGGGCAGGGTAGCTCCATTTGGTTTAACACAGTACTCAGAGGCGATGTTTTTGCTATAACAATTGGCGAATACAGCAACCTACAAGATGGCACGATTGTGCATGGGACTTATCAGAAATGTGGCACTGCTATTGGTGATCGTGTGACAATTGGTCACGGTGTTATTTTGCATGGCTGCCAGATAGACGATTTGTGCCTCATTGGAATGGGCGCGCTCATCATGGATAACGCTCATATTGAAAAACGCAGTATCGTTGGGGCTGGGAGCTTAGTCACAGAAGGAATGGTTATTCCAGAAGGTATGTTGGCTGTGGGGCGCCCGGCGAAAGTTGTTAGACACCTTAACGAAAAGGAACTCGCTTTTTTGGAACAATCTGCGAAGAACTACGTTGAGTACAGTAGTTGGTACGCAAGTGAGACGAAAGGCATATAAGATGAAAAACATTGAGCTGGCGCTGACATTCGACGACATATTGCTCGTACCCGCGTACTCGGAAGTCACACCAACAGCTGTTGAAACTCGAACGTTCTTTGCGAGAGATGTGTTCTTGAATGTTCCTTTAGCTTCCTCAGCAATGGATACCGTGACCGAGAATCGCGTAGCCAGGGTCATGGCTCAGCTAGGCGGGATTGGTGTTATTCACAAGAATCTCACCATACAAGATCAAGCATTTGAGGTGGAACAGGTAAAAAAATACGAAAGTGGAATGATCACAGAGCCCATTACGCTTTCACCCACCGCTTTAGTTCTTGAAGCCACAGAACTTATGAAAAAGTATCACATCAGTGGCGTACCTATTACAGTCGACAAGAAACTTGTAGGAATACTGACAAACAGAGATCTTCGATTTGAAACAAACCTCAATCAGCCTGTTGAAAATCTTATGACCAAAGAAAAGCTTGTGACAGCAAAAAAAGGAACAACGCTTGAGCAGGCAAAAATAATTTTGCAAAAACATCGTATTGAAAAGCTTCCGGTCGTCGATGAGTTGGGGCACCTTGTAGGTCTTATCACGATTAAGGATATCGAAAAGGCAAAAGCCTACCCTTTGGCTACGAAAGATTCTTTGGGGAGGCTTTTGGTGGCGGCAGCTATTGGTATTGGTGCAGAAGCAAAAGACCGTGCTGAAGCCCTAGTGCAGGCTAATGTGGATGCGTTAGTGATTGATACGGCACATGGACATTCTAAGAACGTTCTTGAAATGGTGAAGTACATTTCACAAAAGTATCCGGATGTTATAGTAGTTGCGGGTAATGTGGCGACAGCGGAAGGCTGTGAGGCGTTACTCCTTGCGGGGGCCGACGTTGTGAAAGTCGGAATTGGTTCTGGTAGCATTTGTACAACCAGAATTGTAGCTGGCGTAGGGGTTCCTCAGGTAACAGCAATTAAAAAATGCGCCGAAGTTGCAAAGAAAATGAACAAAACGATTATCGCCGATGGCGGAGTGAGATACTCCGGCGATCTCACTAAAGCTCTCGCTGTAGGAGCAAATGTTGTTATGGTGGGAAATATCTTAGCAGGGACGGATGAAGCTCCTGGCGAGACAATGCTGTATCAGGGGCGAACCTATAAGATTTATCGCGGTATGGGTAGTTTGGGAGCGATGAAGCTTGGCTCCAAAGATCGGTATTTTCAAGAATCCGTATCCGAGCTAGATAAGCTAGTGCCAGAAGGCATTGAAGGACGAGTTCCGTACAAAGGGTCAACGAGCGGTGTTGTTCATCAGCTGATTGGTGGGCTAAAAGCGGGCATGGGTTACTTGGGTGCCAACTCCATAAGTGACCTTCAAGAAAAGGCTAGAATCGTGCGGATTACCCAGCACGGGCTAAAGGAGTCGCATGTGCACGATGTGGCCATTACGAAGGAAGCGCCCAATTACAAACTGGAGTAAGTAAGTAAGTAAGTAAGTAAGTAAGTAAGTAAGTAAGTAAGTAAGTAAGTAAGTAAGTAAGTAAGTAAGTAAGTAAGTAAGTAAGTAAG